>JAHFBW010000018.1 GCA_023249845.1 Candidatus Eiseniibacteriota bacterium | reverse complement strand
GGCCGATTCCGTCGCCACGCCGGTCGAGCCGCGCGTGGCCGACGTGCTCGCGCGCTCACTCCAGGTGTGGCGCGAGAGCGACGGCGCGTTCGACATCACGGTGGAACCCCTGGTCCGCGCGTGGGGATTCATCGGCGGTCAGCGACGCGTTCCCACCGACTCAGAAGCCCGCGCGGCCTTCGCGCTCGTGGGTGCCGGCGATGTCGTGTTGGATAGCACCGCGGGCACGGTGCGGTTCCGCCGCCGCGGCATGCGCGTGGATCTGGGCGGTATCGCCAAGGGCTACGCCGTGGATCTCGCGATGTCGGCGCTCCGAGAGCACGGTGTGCGTGACGGGCTCGTGGACGCGTCGGGCAACATGATGTCCGTGGGACATCCGCCGGGTTCACCCGCGTGGCGCATCGGGCTTCGCGATCCACGAGACCGCATGTCGTACTTCGCGCGCGTGCAGCTCCAGGGCGATGCCATCTCGACGTCGGCCAACTACGAGCAGTTCGTAGCGAAGGACGGCAAGCACTATGGGCACATCCTGGACCCACGCACGGGACGCCCGGCCGAGGGGCTGCTCGCCGTGACCGTGATCGCCGCGGACGCCACGACGACCGACGCGTGGGACACGCCGCTCTTCGTTCTGGGCCTGGACGCCGCGAAGCGAAAAGCGCTCGCGCGCCCGGACATCTCCGCCATCCTGGTCTCCCCGGGCGCCACGATGGACACCGTCTGGGTCGAGACCCCCCTCCACGACCGTTTCCAACTCGAACCCGCCGCCCGATCGAGGTTCGTCGTCCGCTTCTTCTGAGGGCGAGTGCGGTCGAGCGCGGTCGAGTAAGGTCGAGCGGCTGCGCGGCGTAGGGGGACGCGCGTCCCCCGAGCCCCGCGACCGCGACGCTCCGGTTCCGTTTCGAACGTGCACGATGGGCTTTCGCACGCAGGCGAAGTGCAACTCGCACGATTCCGAGACCGCGACAGCAGGTTCAGCCCAGGACACGCAATCGCCGAGCGCCCTGCCCCGCAGTCGACTGAAACTTCTATCGCCAAGCTGGCCCACGTCTTGCCCCTGTGCGCCGCACCTCCCGAAGAACGGGAGTTGGGCGCGTTTCGCCCGGGCGTCTCGGCGCGCCACGGACGCGGGTTCGTGGAGCGGCCGTGGGCGGGATCCGGGCGCGCTGAACGGAGCATGGCCGCCATGAACGCGGGGTCCGCACAACGTGACGATCGAGCGCGGTCGAAGGCCGAATACGTTCGCACGGCACTGGCCGTGGTTCGCATTACCGGGCGCGCTGCTCGGGTGCGCGTCACCCGTGGCGCCGCCCGCGCCGCCCAGCGGCGGAACGGCGCTTCACTTGGACTACGCCGCGTTCGCAAGCGCGGTTGAGCCGATCCTTGTCGCGCACGGCTGCGACGCGGAGGGCGACTGCCACGGCGGCGGTATCCGCGGCACGCTGCAGCTTTCGCCCCCTGCGGCCAAGAACACGAGCTTCGACTTCAACCAGGTCTCGCTCCAGGTACTGGTGAACGACCCCGACCGGAGCCCGATCCTGACCGAGCCGCTCGCCGTCTCGGCGGGCGGAACAGCGCACAGCGTGAAGCCGTTCGCCGACACGACCGACACGGAGTTCCGAACGATGCGGGCGTGGGTGCGCGCCGGGGTGACGCCATGATCGCACGCCGACACTTTGCGCTGCTGCTCGTGGGCCTCGCGCTCGTCGCGCTGGCGCTCGCGCTCGCCGAGGCCACCCCGCCAGGGCCGGCGACGCCGGAACGCGTCATCGAGAAGGTGGCCGACTGGGATGTGGAACTCGTGAACGGGCTCGAGGCGCTCGTGCCGCAGGCGGCCCGTGCGCCGTTCGGGCTCGCGTCCGGCGTGCGTCCGTTCCGCGAGCGTCTCGCGGTGAGCCCCGGCTTCGGCGTCCTCGGAGTCGAGAAGCTGTTCCTGATTCGCGCGGCCTACCACCCTGTGGACTGGCTCGGTTACGAAGCGACGCTCTCCCACAACCCGGGACAGTCCGTTCACGCGGTGCTGCATACGTTCGGAGTGCTGCTCCGCTGGCCTCGTCCCGGGCGGTTCCAGCCGTACGCGACCGCCGGCTACGGGATGGTGATGGTGCAACCGGGCCCCGCGCTCAACGCGAAGCCCGTCACCAGGAACGCGCTCTCGGGTGGCGCGGGCCTGGAGCTGTTCATCCGAGACGATCTGTCGCTGCGCGGCGAATGGCGGCAAGCCGCCGTGTTCGGCGAGCAGAGCGGGCGGGATGGCGTCGTCGTCTACGACTACGGGCAGGCGACGATCGGGCTCGCGTTCTATCGGTCCATCCGCCCATGACGGGCGTTCCGGCCTGGAGGTTCAGCCACACCATGACCAAACGACCACTCCAACTCACGAGAGTCACGGGCGCGTCGCTCGCGCTCGTCCTGCTGGTGCTGGGCCTGGTGACGGCAGGCTGCCGCGACAGCGCGCCGGACGACCTCATCCTCCAGACGCCCACCACCGAAGCGTTGGTGTTCGTGAAGGCTGACGCGGAAGAGACGCTCAACCGCACGAACGGTAGCTCGAACCTGTTCAAGCTGTCCCCCATCTCGCCGAGCGGCCTCGTGACGCCGATCACGAACTTCACCGGCGCCTCCATCTCGGACCCCGCCGTGTCTTACGACGGGCTGCACATCCTGTTCTCGATGCGTCCGGCGGGCGGCGGCGCACGCAACCTCTACGAGATCAACGCCGACGGCAGCGGGCTCCGTCAGGTCACGAGCGGCGGTGGTCCAGACTTCGATCCGCTCTACCTGCCGGATGACCGCATCCTGTTCACGAGCGCGCGCGACAACGAGATGGACGAGTACAACCACGCGCCCGCCGAGCACCTATACGTGTGCGACGCCGACGGCTCGAATCCCGAACGCGTGAGCTTCAACCAGAGCGACGACTTCGATCCGACCCTGCTGCCGAACGGGCGCGTCATGTACACGCGCTGGGAGCACTTCGGCACCATGAACCGATTCCCGCTGTTCGTCACGAATCCCGACGGCACCGGGACGTTCCACCTGTATGGCCCCCACGGCATCAACTTCTTCCACGCGCAGCCCACGCCGGACGGTCGCATCGTCGCGATCAGTTCCAACATGGTCGAGGAAGACGCCGGCCCGCTCGCGTTCCTGAAGACCGAGCAGGGCCCCGCGGACCCGCCGACCGGCCCCGCAGGCACGAACTGGGACGTTCTGACCCCGAACGTCAACCTGGACGGCGCCCCGTGGCCGTACGGCTCGTTCAAGTACCCGATGCCGATCGGCGGCAACCGCTTCGTGACGTCGTACTCGCTGCCCGCGGCAACCGAGACCGACGTGGACTACGGCCTCTACACGTTCACGGTGTCGCAGTCGGGCAGCGGCACGCCCGGCGACCCGGCCTCGTTCAGCGTCGTGAACATGTCGTTCCTCTACAACGACCCCACGACGAATGAGTACGACGCGCAATTGCTCGCGCCGCATCCCAAGCCGCCGATCGTGCCATCCACGATCGACCGCAATCTCACCTACGGCGAATTCCTGGCGCAGGACGTGTTCAACCGCGGCACGAACGACGGCCAGGAGCGTCCGGTGCGGGGAGTGGATCCCATCGACAGCATCGCTGTGATCGTGGCGCGTCCCACGGCCCCGGGCGAGAGCAACCAGATCTCGGCGAACGACTTCGAGAAGCGCGCGCTACTCGGCTTCGCGCCCGTGCAGTCCGACGGTTCGTTCCGCATTCGCGTCCCCGCGAACACGCCGATCAGCTTCGCGACGCTCGACCAGCTCGGGCGCGGGTTCGTCGTGAAGCGCACGCATCTCTACGTGCGACCCGGCGAGAAGTTCGAGAACTGCTTCGGCTGCCACGAGAACCGGCACGCGGGCCCGCCGGTGGCGACGAATCCGAACCCGGCCGCGGCACTGTTCCCGGCGCACGATCTGAACGTGCCGCCGGCACAGTGGCAGATCATCAACTTCGAGAACGACATCGGTCCGATCGTGGCCGCGAAGTGCGTGTCGTGCCACCAGCCGTCCGGGCTCACCCCCGCGGCCGGAGGCCTCGACCTGACGACCGCGCCGGACACCGTGCGCATGAACCGTATCTTCCCGCGCGCTTACGTGAATCTGTCTGGGGAGTCCATGACCACGGTGGCGCAGGAGGTCGAGCCCGCGTTCCCGCGGAGGTCGCGCCTCATCGACTACGTGCTCGGTGCCGGTGGGCGCACGGGCCAGGGCTTCCACCCCACCGGTGCGGATTCGCTCACCGCGGTGGAGCGCCGCAAATTCAACCTGTGGGTGCTGCTCGGGGCCCAGTACAAGTGAGATCCCCCGTGCGCGTCGCCTCGTCCCGTTTCGCCCTCGTGCTGTGCGCCGGCCTCGTGGCGGCGCCGGTGGCCGCCGCGGTCGCCGGCCCCACGGCCGAGCGCATCGCGTCGGCGCTGTCCGCGCAGCCGCTCCATCGTTTGGGTGGCGGCTCGCTCAGCTGGGCGTCGCTTCGCGGCGAGGTCGTCGTGCTGCACTTCTGGGCGAGTTGGTGCGGACCCTGCCGCAAGGAGCTTCCGGCGATCCAGGCACTTCACCTGGAGCTCGCGAGCACGGGCGGGCGCGTCGTCGCGATCTCCATCGACGCCGATCGGAGGAACGCCGAGGACTTCGCCGCGCGCTACGCGCCGAATCTGCCGCTCTACCACGACGCTCCGGAAGGTCTGGCGCGAGCACTGGACCTTCCCGCGCTCCCCTACACGGTGGTGCTCAATCGCGACGGCTCGGTGATGTGGGCCGGTGGCGGCGCCGACGTCACGACCCGCAACCAGTACGCCGCGCTGGCGCGGCGCGCGGCGACCGCCGCAACTCCCAGCGCAGAGTCCACGGAGGGACCGTCCCGATGACCCGTTCTCGTTCGCTCTTGATCGCGCTGGCGTGGCTGGCAATCGCCTGCGCCTCCACCGGCTGCGCCACCGTTCCGGTGCGCGCGTGGCAGCGCGAGCGCCTGGTGGATCCCATCGTGGCGTTCCGTGCCGAGGCGCGCGAGGACGCGCGCAAGATGAAGACGTGGGAAGCCCGCGAGGGCTCGACCGGCGGCGTCGGCGGCGCTGGCGGAGGCTGCGCGTGCAAGTGACGCCTCGCCTCGCACCCGCGTGCCTCGCCCTGGGGCTGGTCGCAGGTTGGGTCCAGCCCGCGTCGGCGCAATTCCTCGCCGACGACCCGCCGCGCACCGGCACGCTGCTCCGTTGGTTCACGGACAGCGACCGCGTCAGCGTGCGCTCGCTTTCGGGCCACTGGAACACGCCGCTCCGCAGCACCTCGGGCTTGAACATCGACTTCAACAACGAACGCGTCGTGGTGCCGGCCATCTCCGCGCCGCCCGGCACGCAGGAGGCGGTGGACGCCATCACGACCGCGAGCCGCCCGATCTCGGGAAACGCGTTCGAGGACTTCGTCAAGGTACGGAACGAGGTGCAGGGTGACTACGAGCGCGGTCCGATGGCAGTGAGCTACTACGTCTCGAGCGAATCGGACTATCTCGCCCAGCAGCTCGGCGGCCGCTGGAGTCGCGACCTGCGTCCGGATGCGCGCAACCTCTCGCTCGGCGGCAGCTGGAGCTGGGACGCGATCCAGCCGCTGCGAGACGACGACACCCAGACGAGCGCGGCGACGAAGTCCACGCTCCATTGGAACGCCGTGGTCACCGACGTGGTGTCGCCCACCACGATGCTGCGCTACGGCGTCGAGTACAACCTCGTGAGCGGCCTGCAGCACAGCCCCTACCGCAACGTCTACGCCGGCGGCACGCACGTGCCGGAGCGCCATCCCGAGCACCGCCAGCGCCGTGACGCGTTCCTGCGCGTGAGCCACGCGCTGCCGAACCGCTCGAGCATCAAGCTCCAATATCGCTTCTACAACGACGACTGGGGCGTGAACTCGCACGAGCTCGGCACGCGACTGAGCCAGTACATCACGCGCGGCATGAGCGTCCGCTGGGAGTATCGCTGGTACACACAGACGCCCGCTGACTTCTTCCGTACCGAGTATGCCGACGTGAACGGCATCAACGGCTATCGCACCGGGGACTACCGGCTGGGCGACCTCGCGTCGCACCTGTTCGGCGGCGCGGTGCGCATGGATCTCGACGCGCTCGCGCCGACCCACAACGTGATGCGCAGGCTGTCGTTGTGGCTCGACGTGGAGCGCTACTTCAACAGCAATCATTACTCCGCAAACGTCGTCGAGACGGGCGTGGATTTCCGGTTCCCCTGAGAACCCGTCCGCGGGCGGGCCCCAAGCCCGCGCGTCGGATCGTGGACGACAGGTCGAGAGAGGAGCACGCACTTGCGACGACACATCCTGCTCATGCTCGGGCTCATGTCGGTGCTCGGCGCCCCCGCGCTCGCGGGGACGTTCGTGCCCGCGCCCCTCGCCCCGGACTTCGGACTGGATGCGCTCACGAAGAGCGTGGCGCGCGAACAGCTGGGACGCGACCTGTTCGCGGATCCGTGGGCCGCGGTGACCCTGTCCCACGTGGATGTCTACGACCGCTTCCCGTACGTGGAGTCCCGTCACTTCCTCATCGTGTCGGACCCGGCCTGGAATCGCTTGGTCGTGGGTGAGGCGGGTCATAGCTTGTCAGCGTTCGATGGGTCCGGTACGGCGTTCGGCGCGCTGCACTCGCCCTATGGGCTCGCCGTGGACGATCAGGACCGCGTCTACGTGGCAGACGCTGGCAACCAGCGCGTGCTCGTGCTGCAAGCGTCAACCGAGTTCGACCGCGTCACGCTGACGCCGGTCTACTCGATCGACGGCCTCTCGGACCCGCACGGCGTGGCGTGGTCGGACGGCGGCACGCCGTTCGCACCCGACGACGACGTGCTGTTCGTGACCGACACCGGCCGCAACCGAGTCGCCGCGTTTGCGGTGGGCGCGCATTCGGCCCGGGTCTTATCGGCGCTCGGCGGGCTCGGCTCGGGGCCCGGCCATTTCGCCGGACCCCTGGCCGTGACCGTGGGCCGCGAGACAGGTGCTTCGACGGGTGATGTCTATGTGGCGGACTCGCACACGAGGCGCCTGGTACACCTGCGCTACGCGAGCGGCCAGCTCACGTGGACGGGCGACCGCCCGTCCGGCGCGGACGCCATCACCTCGCTCGCCTCCGACGAGTGGGGCAACCTCTACGCCGCTGCGCCGCAGCAGGGTGCGGTGCTCAAGTGGAATGCGAGGCTCGAGCCGGTCGCGGAGCTTCGCGAGGGCACGTCGCACCCGCGTTCACTGCACGTGCCGTTCTTCACCATCCGCGATCACCGCGATGGGCGCACCGTGCGCACGGGACAGCCCGCGGCGCTCGTGCTCGAGCCGTGGGGTGAGTCGAGCGGCCTCCGGCGCTGGAACCTCGGCGTGTCGGTGGAGGGCCTCGCGGTCTCCGGCACCGACGCCCCGCACGCGAGCTTCACACTCACCGATCGCGCCGCCGTGGCTTTCGAGCTGCGCGAAGGCGCCAGCGGGCGCGTGCTCGCGCGGCGTGATGTCGGCACGTTCGACGCCGGCCACGTGGATGTGGCGCTCACATCCGCCGATCTGGCGCTGGCGCCGCGCGACGCCGAGGTGGCGCTCGCCGTCGTGGCAAAGCCCGGTTACGCGGACGGAGCCGAGGCGCGCGCGCAGACCACGTTCCGGAGCAGCGGCCAGGGCGTGCAGCCGCCGGCGTCGCCGTCCGTGCTGCCGGCATGGCCCAATCCGACGCGCGACGAGACGAATCTGCGGTTCGCGCTGCCCGCGGGCGCTGAAGGCTCGGCCTCGCTGTCGGTGCACGATGCGGGCGGTCGGCGAATCCGCAGCTTCCGTGGTCCGTTCACCGCGGGCGTGAACGAAGTGCATTGGGACGGCCGGGACGATGCCGGCCACGCCGTCCGCTCGGGTCTCTACTTCTATCGGCTGCACGCGGCCGGCCTCAAGCTGTCGCGGCGCCTGGTGGTGGTGCGGTGACGATGCGCGCGACGAGTGTGGGGCGCGCTGGCGTGCACCGCACGCCCAGGGCACGCGCTGGCGTGGCGCCGGCGCTCGTCACCCTCATGGGACTCCTGGCGCTCGCGAGCTCCGGCTGCCTTGGCGAACCCAAGGTCGAGGACCGCTGGACGCGTGTGGACATCGCGGGCTCGAACCTCGTGACCGCACAACAGGTGAGCGCGGGCAGCGCGCTGCCCATCACGGTGAGCACGGACATCACCTTCCGGCGCATCCTCACGGGGTACGCCGTGGCGGAGCTCCGCGCGAGCACGTCGCTCTCGCCGGCGCTCCTCCAATTGCGACCCGACGCCGACCGGCTGCGCATGGCGAACGACATCGACCGCCTGCTCGCGACGTCGGTGAGCATGGGACGCATGACGCGCGCCATCACGGGCTGGGATCACCTGATCCAGCGCATCGACTTCTCGTTCACCGGCGTCGTGCCCGGCTCGGTCACGGACAGCCTCGGGACGGGGCCGGTCGCCGGACTGTTCCTCGTCTGCTACCTGGGCTCCGGTCAGCGGATCGAGTTGGCGAACGGCATGGACTCGGTCGCCGTGACGCCGTTCGTCTCGAACGTCTACGAGGTACTCCCCGTCGGACTGCCGCTCACGGTGGTGCCGTGAGCACGCCCCGCACGGACGCGGACAGGAGCGGACGGGCTGGTGCACGCCGGCTCGTGTTGCGCGCGACCCCGGTGCTCGCGATCGCGCTCGCGACGTGCGTATCGGGCTCGCATGCGGCCGATTCCTCGTCATGGACGCGTCAGGTTTCGCTCGGAATTCTCGCGGGAAGCGCTCAACCCATCGGGTCGATGGCCGATTACCAGTGGGAAGTGCGCCCCCACGTCGCGTGGGGCGCTCAGGTGTTCGTGGGGTCGGGGCCGTTCGCGGCCGGAATCCGCTGGTGGCATTCGAGCACGACACAGTCGCTCGGGCTCTCGGGCCAGCCGGACCCGGACGTGCGCGCGAACAGCCTCGAGCTGGTGGCGCGCGCGCGCATGCTGGCGTGGCGCGGTCTATCGATTCATGCCTCGGCGTCGGGTGGCCGCATCGGGCTCCGCTGGAGCCCGGATCACGTGACGGTGTCCACCGGCGGCACGCCGATGGAAGTGGCACTGGCTCCGATCCACGAGTGGGTGGGCGGGGCTGGTCTCGCGTTCGAGGCGCCGCTGCCCGGCGACTGGTTCGCGGGGCTCGAAGGCGAACGGCGCGTGTTCGCGCTGGACACCGCGCATCGCAGCGGGTCCGGCGTGACATACGACCGCGAGACGTTCGGGGATTGGTCGGCGCGCGTGTCGTTGCGCCGCGCGTGGAACCTGTGAGGGAGGAGACACACATGGACCGGAGCACAAAGACGTCGCGGGGCCGAGCCGCGCGCGTGACGGCGGTGGTCGCGGCGTGGCTCGTCGCCGCGTCCGCGCACGCCCAGGTGCCCGGCGCGCCGGCGGATTCGCTGGCGCCCGTCCCCGACAGCGAGCTGGCCGCGCCTGCGCCGGAATCCAGCGTGGCGACGACCGCCGCGGTGGCGCGTCCGGTCGCGAATGCGCCGCTCACGTCGCAGCGCATGGCTCGCCTGACGGGCAGGCCGCGAACCGTCGTGCGCACGGGCCCGAGCGGCTCCGACGCGATCGCCGCGGTGCACGCGCCGGGCACCGAGCTGCCCGTGCTCGGGCGTGAAGGAGACTGGATCCACGTGCGACTGACGCCCACGGAATCCGGGTGGGTGCACGTCTCGCTCTGCAGCGAGTTCGACGCCCAGTCCGGCGAGCCCATGCGGCCGAACCCGAAGCTCTACACGCGCACGGGAAGCTACCTCCTGCTCGGATACGCCGGTGGCTATGCGTTCGATCGCAAGTCCAACTCGCTCGCCCTCGGCGGGCGGCTCTCCTATTACGTCTTCGACCGGCTGCAGGTCGAGACCGGCGCGGCGTGGACGCACGTCCATCGACCGGCCGAGATCGTGGAGTCGCTATTCGGTCTGTCGCTCGAGGCCGAGGACTTCCACATGTTGTTCTACCACTTGAACGCGACGTTCGAGATCCTGCCCGGCCGCCAGATGGTGCCGTTCGTCACCGGCGGCGTGGGCTCTTCGATCATGCTGGGCCGCAGCGAGACCAGCTTTAACTACGGCGCGGGGACGACGCTGTTCCTGTCCAAGCGCACCGGGATGCGCTGGGAGGCTCGCGACTACGTGTTCCATTCCGGCTCCGACCAGGCCCGCCGGCTCCACCACAACATCGAGTTCAGCCTCGGTTCGGTGTTGTTGTTCTAGCCGCTCCACTCTCGCAAGGAGTGCATCATGGATGACCGCATCCGACGTTTCCGGAAGTCCTGGCGATGGGAGCTCGGACTCCTCGCGGCGTGTCTCGTCGCCACCGCGGCGTCCGCGCGCGAGCAGCCTCCGTTCGCAGCGCGCGAGGGGCTCGAACTGGCGAGCGCCGCCGCCCAGGCGTGGTCGGGTGACGCCGTTCTCGTCTACATCGAGAACGACGATGCGCTCGACGAAGCGGGTCTCTGCCCTCGCTGGGGCTACCTGTTCCAATCCCCCTCGCTCGACCGCGCACGCGTGTGGTCGGTACGCGCGGGCAAGCTCGTCGTGGCGGAGAACCTCGACATGCGCTTCGACGCGCCACCGCTCGCTGCGGACTGGCAGGACAGCGGCGTCGCACTTGCCGCGGCCGAAGCCGAGGGCGGCGAGCGCTTCCGGCGGGAACACAAGGCCAAGCTCGAAAGCATGTTGCTCATGCGTGGTGCGCTCTCGGAGGGCGACCCCGACGTGACGACGTGGACGTTCGTCTACTGCGCTCCCGGCGCGCCTTCGCTGTTCGTGGTCGTTGATGCGACCACCGGCAAGGTGCAGCGCACGTGGAGGGGCTGATCATGGCGCGCGTGAACGAGAATCGGTTCCGCCCCCTCGCTCGCGTGGTGGCGCACACCGCGGTCGTGGTGGGGTTGGCGCTCGGGCTTTCGCACGCGACCGGGGCCCGCGCGCAGGACTCCATGATCACGACGGTGAAGGTGGATCGCGTGAAGCCCGTGCGCGAGAAGCTGCCGACGCTGCGCTTCCTCAAGGCGAACCGCGACTTCATCCGTGCTCGCTTCGATCGCCTCCGGCAGGAGTCGCGCATCGACGCGGCCGCCGCAGGCGAGTTGGATCCGCGCTTCCTCGAATACCGTCGGCTGCTCGCTGAGATCGCAGCGAACAAGGACTCCGTCGCAGTCGCGGCCCTGGCTCGCGAACGCGAGGCGCTGTTCGCGAGCGTCGGTGATCTGGCGACGCTCGAGCGCGAGCTGGACCAGATGGAACGCCTGCTCGAATCGCAGCGCCTGCGGCTCGGCGTTCTGCAGGTCGACTTCGCCGGGCGCCAGCGTACCGAGCTCGACGTGCTGGTCACGGGCGGCGTGCTCGCGGGCGGTGTGGACAGCGTCGTGGTGACGCTCGAGGACGGAAGCCGCGTCTCGGCCGGGTTGAACGACACCCAGCGCGAATCGCTGAAGCACGGCGGTGTGCTCGAGGTGTTTCGCGGGCTCGCCGAGCCGCGCGAGCAGGTGATCGAGGTCGCGCTCCACGGCGACGGCTGGAGTCTCGCCGGTCCTGGCTACGTCACGCTCGAACCGGCGCGCGACCAGCTCACGTTCCTGAAGCTCGACCTCTCACAGGCGCATCCCTCACGCGGTCTCGCGAGCGTGCTCGCGGGGACGTGGCGCCTGGACCCCTCGGTGCCAGTGTTCACGCCGCCGGCGCCGGTCGCTCCCCTTCCCACGGTCGACGCGCACCAGGAAGCCCCGTGACCTCCGCATTTCCCCGCATGGGCCGCCTCGCGGTCGCATGCGCGCTGGCGTTTGCGGCCGTCGCCGCTCCCGCTGACGCGCGGCGCCGAGGCACGCCCCCGCCCGAGCCCGTCGCGCTGCCGATGGAGGCCAGCGGTCCGCAGGCGCTGCCGCTCACGCTCGAACACGTGGACGCCGCGCGCCTCGCGCTCCAGCGCGCCGCGTTCGAGCACGCGCGTGGCGACTTCTCAGCGGTCGCCGCGGCGCTGGCCCCGCTCGCGATCGAGAACGCGCCGGCGTTCGCCGAGCGCGACCGCGCCGCCTTTCTGCTCGGCCACGCGTGGCTGCGGCTCGGCCAGCGCGAGCCCTTCGGGAGCCTCGCGGAAGCGGTGGCGGCGTGGCCCGAACAGAGCGTGTTCACGCGCTGGTTGACCTTCGAGTATCGCATGAACGGAGGCGCCCAAAAGCTGGCTGCGAATGGCGCCGAGCGCACCGGGGCGGCCATGGCCGACGCCCTGGCCGCGAACCAGCTCCTGCGCGACGAAGACCCCACGTCCGTGCTCGCCCTGATCCCGGCGGGCTCCACCACCGAGCCCCTCCTGCTCCACCTGCGCTCGGTGGCGCTCGAGCGCCTGGGCCAGGATGACACGCGCGAACTGGAAGCACTGGCTCGTGCGGACACCACATCCGGGCTGGCGCGCGACCTCGCGGGCAGCGCGCTCATCCGGCTCGCCACGATCGCGGCCGAGCGCGGTGGTGACCCGAGGCCGTGGCTCGAACTCGTGCCGAGCGGCAACCGCTTCGCGGCACGCGCGCGTCACATGCACGCGCTCGCCACGCTCGAGCGCGGCGACTCCACCGCGGGTGTCGCGAGCCTCGAACGCATGCTCGCGACCGACACGCTCTACGCCGGGCGACGCGAGGTCGCGCTGGCCATCGCCGGGCGCGCGCTCGACCAGGGGAACTGGGACGAGGCGTACGCGCGCTACTCGGCGGCCGAAGCGGACTGGAAGGCGGCGCGCGAGACGTTGCAGCGGCAGCAGTCCCCCGAGGCCGTAGACTCGCTGTGGGCTGCGTGGGAACGCGGGCACGCGCTCTCGGGTGCACTCGTCCTGGACGGCCTCGCCGCCGCTTCGCTCACCGAGCAACTCGCACTCGAGGCCGGCGATCTCACGCAAGCGCCCGCAGCCACCGAACCCCACGTCGAACTCGCCGACCCCGGCGCCGACCGCGCGGCCTCCGTCCCGCCGCCCGCGAGCGACGCGTGGGACCACGTCGTGGCTTCGGAGCGCGACTTGGTCGCGGTGCGCGGGCAGCATCTGCTTGCGGCCGATTCGCTCGCTCGCGAGCGCGCGCGGCTCGCCGACGTGCGCCGCTACCTGGGCTACGGGCTTGGCCTCGTGCGTGACCAGGCAGGGTCCCTCGAGGGTCAGTCCCACACGCTCGACTCGCTGCATGCCGCCATGGACGCCACCGCGCGCCGCCTCCTCGAGCTGCGCGACGCGGCGTCGCTCCGCTTCCAACGGCGTGCGGCCTGGATCCTCGCGCGCGCGCAGGCGCAGGAGAGCTGGATCCACGCCATGGACCACTTCTATCTCCAGGGCCCCGACGCCGCGCGCCAGAGCGCCACGCCGCCCACATGCAAGGGACCCGACGTCGTGCTCGCGCAGGAGCGCGAGCTGGTCCAGTCGCTCCGCTACTCAGCCGAGCGCGTGCTCAAGGACACGCCGGGGCGCACCGCCGCGGCGTACGAAAAGGCGTGGGGGCCTCGCCTGATCGACCGCGTCGGCGTCATGGCCGAGGGCGCACACGCATCGCTCGCCTGGGCGCGCGCGCTCGAGACGAACGTCGATTCGAACCTGGCACTCTCGCATTCGAGCCCCGAGGAAGCGCGGCTCGCGGCGGTCGAACGCGAGCTCGGCGACCGCGCCGGCAGCATGGCGGCAGCGCACGCCGCGCTCCGCGTCGAAGTCGCAGGCGAAGCGGTGGCGGCGGCACTGCGTGAGCTCGAGAGCGAGCGCGAGGGACTGGACTACGGTCTCGCCGCCGCGGCGTACGCTCGCTCGGTGCGGCTCTCCGTCACGGACAGCGTGGCGGCCCCTGTGGTCGTGGCGGGCGGCGAGCGTGCCGTGGATCCGTTCGAGGCACTGGGCGATTCGGTGTCCTTGGGCCAGCGCGACGAGGCGATCTCGCGTGCCAGCATCTTCCTCGCCGACCACCCGGATTCCCCCGCGCGCGGCGAGATGCGCTTCCGGCTCGCCGACCTGCTCGTCACCCGGGCGCGCACCGAGTTCCGCGACCGCATGGCCGCGTACCTCAAGGCGCAGTCCGAGGGCCGGCCCGCCACGCTGCCGATCGTCGACCACGCGCAGCCGCTCGCGCTCTATCGCGCCATCCTCGCCGAGGATCCGGATCTGCCGCATCGCGACGCCGTGTTGTTCAACGCCGGCATGCTGCTCGCCGACTCGGGCGACCCCGGCGCGGCCGAGTTCTTCTCGCGGTTGCTGCAAGAGTTCCCCAACTCGACATACATCCAGGAGGCGAGCCTCCGACTCGGCGACCTCGCGTTCGACTCGCAGCGGCTGGGCGAGGGCGTCACGCACTACCAGCGTGCCGCCGCGGGCGGGGATCCGTCGCTGCGCGCGATCGCGCTCTACAAGACCGGCTGGGCGCACTACAACGCGGACCGTTTCGAGGAGGCGGCGGCGGCGTTTCGGGGCGTGCTCGACCTCTACGCGAGCGACGCGCGACTCTCCATCCAGGCCGACATCGAGCACGAGGCCGAGCAGTACTTCGTCTACTCGCTCGCGGCCGCCGGAGGAGCGGAGGCTTACGAACGCGCATTCCCGAACGGCGACGAGCACCCGTACGGGAAGCGCGTGCTGCGCGCGATGGGACAGCACTTCCGCCGCTACGGCGAGTTCGCGGAGGCCGCCACGGTGGACCGGCTCTACCTCAAGCGCTGGCCCACGGACCCGACGGCGCTCGAGGTGGTGGCGCGTCTCGCGGAGACGCAGCAGCGTGCCGAGCGTCCGCTCGAGGAACGTGCCACGCGTCTCGAGTGGGCCGAGAAGTTCGCGCCCGGTGGCGCGTGGTCGGCGGCGCAGTCCTCGGACTCGCTGCGCGAAGCCGGCTCCGAGTTCGCGCGCTCGGCGTGGCGAGGGGAGGCGCTAGAACACCACCGCCAGGCGCGGGTGACGGGATCTCTCGACGAGTGGCGCGCCGCGCTCCAGCACTACGAACGGTTGCTCGAGCGCTGGCCGTCGGACTCCTCGGCCGCGGTGTTCGAGCTGCATGCCGGCGAGGCGTCTGCGGAGCTGGGTGATTACGCGAGCTCGCTCGGACACTACCGGCGCGCCGCCGCCCAGGGCCGCGACAGTGTCGCCACGCGCGCGAGCTGGCAGCAGGTCGCGGTCACCGACCGCTGGTACGAAAGCACACGGCCCGTTGCGACGAAGGGCGCGCCGCGCGGCACCGGTCGGGACTCGCTGGCAAGAGCCGTCATCGCATCGGTGGAATCACTGCTCGAGAAGGAACCGCACCACCCGAAGGCGGCCGACCTCGTGTGGCGCGAATGCCAGCTCGCCATGGCGCACGGCTGGAACGACGAGGCGCTCTCGGGCCTGGCGCGGTTCGCCCGTGGCTATCCCACCGATCCGCGCGCCCCGCTCGCCGCGACCGAGCGCGCGTCGGTTTATTTCCGCGCCGGCGACTTCGCGGCGGCCGGCTCGGCATTCGAGGAGGCCCTGAACGTGGCGCGTCGCGCGGGCGTGGACTCGCTCGCGCGCAAGGCCGAACGTGCGCTGCCAGTGTGCGCGTGGCGCGAGGCCGAGGCGGCGGTCGCGGCCGACTCCACGAAGCATGCGCGGCACGCCGAGCTGTTCGCGCGCGTCGCCGAGCGGTGGCCCGGGTTCGAGCACGCACCCGTCGCGCAGTATCGCGCCGGACTCGCCTGGCTCGCAGCCGGCCACACGGACGACGGAGTGAAGGCGCTCCAGGTGCTCGGCGAACGCTGGCCCGCGAACCCGCTCGCGCGTGAGGGGAGACTCCGCTCGGCGCAGGCGTGGGAGGCCGCGAACCGGCCCGAACGCGCCTCGGTGGCGTGGCTCGAGTTCTCGCAGAAGCACCCGAACGATCCGAACGCCGACGAGGCGTGGCTGCGCGCGGCAGACCTCGCCGACTCGGCGGGACTCAAGCCGCGCGCTGACGAGCTTCGCGCGGAGTACCTCAAGCGCTGGCCCGGGGACGAGGAGTCCGCGCTGGAGATTCTGGAGACGCTCGCGCGCCACGAACTCGCAGCGCTCCCGCCGGGTCGCTCGGTGACGACGCTTCTCACGAGGCCGAAGCCCGCGACGAAGGGAGCGCCCGCTCCCCCGGCGCCCTACCTCGCGCAGTACTTGAAGCGGATCGCGCAAAGGCCTGCCCAGGCATCCAAGCCGCTCCTGGCCGAAGTTCGCTTCCGGCACGCGGAGGAGGCGTTCCAGTCCTACTCCGCGCTCCGGTTGAGCCAGCCGCTTCCCAAGTCCATCGCGGCCAAGCAACGGCAGTTGGACACGGTCCTCGTCCGCTACCGCCGCGCCGTGGACGCGGGGGTCCCCGAGTGGGCGCACGCCGCCACGTTCCGGATCGGTGAAGCCCTCGTGGGCTTTGGCGAAGCGCTGGAGAAGAGCGAGCGACCTGCCGATCTCACCGGAGACGACCTCAAGGCCTACGACAACGTGCTCCTGGAGCAGAGCGTGAGCTTCCACGACCGCGGTGAAACCGTGTGGACCGACCTCCTGCAGCGCACCAACGGCGTCGCGGACGCGTGGATCTCGCGCACCCGCGTGGCACTTTGGGGACGCCTCGGCGACCGCTTCCTGTTCAAGCCCGAGAGCGACTTCCCCGTGGTCGAGTCGAACGGGCCGAGCCGCGCCAAGGGCCCGCGCGCGGCGAATGGCGGCGCGCCCCCCGAGTCGCTGCGCACGAAACCCATGGCCACGGAGGAGAACCGGTGATGCGCCTCCGCGCCCAGCCTGCGTCCGTCCTCGCGAGCGCTCGCGTGATCGCGAGGACGGCCCTCACGCTGCTCGCGCTCGGCTCCGCGGGCTGCGGCGCCGGCCGCCTCGTCGGCCTCGGTCGCCCGAACGGGGCCGCGCCGCCCGCGAGCGTCGCTTCGGGCACGCCAGAGCGTCCGAAGCAGTCCAAGTCGTCAAAGACGAAATCGCGTCATGGGGCGGACGCGAAGAGCCACGCCGAGCGGTCGTCGGATCCGCTCGCCGAGGCGAAGCTTCGCGCCGAGGAGCAGCCAGCCGAACCGTGGTGGCCGTATCGCGTCGCCGAGCTCGAGTCCAAGGAAGGGCATCGCGAGGCGAGCGAGACGGCGCTCCGCTCCTCGCTCGCGCGTGAACCCGGCTACGCTCCCGCGCTCACCAGACTGTCGCAAATGCTCTACGAGCAGGGCCGGCACGCCGAGGCAGTGCAGCTCCTGGCGCCGGTGCGCGACGGCTCCGTCTTGCTGGACGACGAGGACCGCTCGGCCGCGATCGCCGGGCTGGCGCTCCACGAGGCCGCGCTGGGCCGGGAAGATCGCGCACGCGCGGCGATGGGCCCGCTCGGACGGGACGGCCACGACGGCGCGATTGGCGTGGCGGCCTACCTCGCGGTGCGCGGCACATCGGCGGACTCGGCGCTGCGCATCACGGAGTCGGCCGTGCGCGCTGCCCCGAAGAGCGCCCCCAACCACAACAATCGTGGCATCGCGCTCCTGCGCTCCGCCGATCCTGATGCGGCCGAGAAGGAGTTCGAGCGCGCCATCGAGTTGGACGCCTCGCTGCCCGGGCCCTACTACAACCTCGCCATCCTCGAGCGCTTCTACCGCCTGGACACCGCGGCGGCGAGCCGCCGCTTCCAGCAGTACTGGTCGCGCTCCCACGCCGACCCGGACAGCCTCTACGCCGAACTGAGCCGCGGCAAGCCGGCGCCCGTTGCCGAGGAAGGGAACCCGAAATGAACGTGCGTACGCTCGCGTGGGCACTCGTCTGCACGGCGCTGCTCTGCGCTCCCGCTGCGGCCGCGCCCGCGCGTCGCACGAGCCATCCCGCCGCAACGGCGCCCGCCCGTACCACAGCGGTCGAGGATTCCGCCGCGCGCCCACGTTCGCGCGTCGCGCCACGCACGCTGGACGACATCCACATCGAGGGCGAGATCCCCGTCCCTCAGGTGCTGTTCATCACCGCGCGCGAGCAACGGCGCTTCCTGGAGTTCCAGCATCATCGCTATCGGAGAACGAGTCTCGAGCTGGGACGGGCGACCCCGACGCCGGCGCGCATCGTGGTCACCGGCCCGCAGCCAGCAGTACGAAAGGAGAATCCCTGATGCACGAACTCTCGGGACTGGCGTCCTTCTTCAAGGAGGGCGGACCGGTCATGTACGCGATCCTCGGGCTCGGTGTCGTGGCCGCGGCGATCGCGCTGGAACGCTTCATCGTCATCGTGGGTGCGGCCCGTCTGGACGGCCGCAAGCTCACGAAGGACGTTCTCAACTACGTCAGCCGCGGCGATCTGAACAGCGCCCGGAACGTCAGCCGCATGTCGAACGCGCCGGCCGCCCAGGTGCTCCAGGCGGTGCTGGCCGTGCAGGAGTTGGAAGAGAGTCGCCTGCAGTCGGCCGCCGATGACGCGGCTGCGCTCGCGATGCCGCCGCTCACGCGGCGCCTCGCACACCTGAACGTGCTCGCGAACATCGCCACGCTGGTCGGGCTCCTCGGCACCATCGCCGGACTCATCACGGCGTTCGCGGCCGTGGGCGCCGCCGACCCTTCGCAGCGCTCGGCGTTCCTTGCCGGCGGCATCTCGATGGCCCTGAACGCCACGGCGTTCGGCCTCTTGGTCGCCATCCCGACGCTGGTCACGCAGGGCTTCCTGGTCGGGCTCGTCGAGGGCATCGCCGAGCAGGTCGAGGAGACGGGCATCCGCGTCACGCGGGCATTGCTCGCATCGCCCGCCGCTCGCGGCCACGTCGTGCCGATGCCGGCTCGTGCCGCTGCTCCGGGCACCCCGGCCCGCGGGCAGTTCGGCGCCCAGGCGGGAGCGGTCTAGGTCATGGCCCTGCGCCGGCGTTCCAAGCGGAAGAGCCTCACGGTCAACACGGACCTGAAGCTCATGCCGCTCATGAACATCATCATCGCCCTGATCCCGATGCTGCTGCTCTCGGCGGTGTTCCTCGAGATCAAGGTGATCGAGACCAGCCTGCCGCGCGATGCGGACGCGTCGGCTGCCGCCGTCACGCCCGACTCGCCGCCGCTCGACCTGGCAGTGCACGTGCGGAAGGCCGCGTACATCGTGGAAGGCCACGGCGTGGATCCGCGTGTCCTGGCGCGCCGCGGCGGTGGCTCGATGCCCGATTCGACGACGATGCTACAGCTCACGCAGGTGCTGCGCACGCTAGCGGCCACGCACCCCGGCACCAGCGAGGTGCGGATCGTGGCCGAATCGCGCACGCACTATCAGGAGGTCATCGCCCTCATGGACGCGGCACGCGCGGCGGGACTCGTGAACACCGCGCTCGAGGGTTCGACCTCGGAGGGGATCTGACATGCGACGACGCCGCTCGCGCGCGACCGGGCTCATGGCGCGCTATACGTCGGACGGCGGGCTCACGCTCACGTCCATGATGGACATCCTCACCACGCTACTGTTCTTCGTGCTCAAGAGCTACGTCGCCGGCGGCGAGGTCACGGTGCCTCCTCCGGGCGTGACGCTGCCGCGCTCCACGGCGGACGCGGGCATGAGCACGTCATTGGTCGTGGCCATCGATCACGACTCCATCCTGCTCTCGGGCGAGCGTGTCGCGTCTGTGAAGGAGGCGGCCGACAGTCCCGAGCTGCTCATCGCGCCGCTCGCCGAGCGGCTCGCGGAGGCGCGCGCACAGATGGACGACCTTGATCGCCGCAAGGGCAAGGCAGAGGCGGGCACCCGTCTCGCGACCATCCAGGGTGACACTGAAGTCGAGTTCCGCGTGTTGCAGAAGGTCATGTACACGCTCGACCGCAACGGCTTCCCGGACATCGCGCTCGCGGTGCTCAAGAAGGCCTGACCATGGCGACCCACACGGCAACGCTCTACCAGCGCCCGCTGTTCGACCCGAATGACGCGCTGTTCATGCGCTGTCTCACGAGCACCGCCATCACCGCGGTGTTGCTCGTGATCCTCGTGCGCCTGCTCCCCGCGCCTCCGCCCAAGTCAGCGCCGCAGGTGGACCAGCTCGAGCAGCGGTTCGCGAAACTCATCCTCGAGCCCAAGAAGGCGTCGCTGCCGCCGCCGCTCCCCGCCGGGGACCGGGTGAAGGCAGGCAGCGCGAATCCCGGTGGCGGGGGTGGCGGCGGTGGCGGCGGCGGCGGCAAGGCCGAGCCCACGTTCAAGCCCATGCCGGCGCCGGGGGCGCCCGCGGGGAACCGCCGCGTCGAATCCATGAGTCCGCTGCCTTCGGGCGGCGGCTCCGTGGGTCGCGCGCGTGCGCAGGCCGAGGTGGGCGCGCAGCTCGCGAGCACGACGTCATCTCTGAAGAGCGCGCTCGCCGGACTCAACGCTTCGCTCGGCGTCACGAGCACGGCCACCGGAGGCACGATCTCTCGTGGCGGCCGCTCACGCGGGATCCGCGCCGCGCGCGGTGCGAGCGACCTCGACGCCGTGAGTGCAACGCTCGCTAGCGCGGGTGTCTCCGCCGGCGCGGGCGGCGACCTCGGCGGCTCGGCCGTTGCGGGCTCGCTCGTGAGCATTGGCGACCTGGCCGCCGGCCCGGGCTACGGCACGGGCAGCGGCCCGGGCGCGGGCTCGGGCACGGGCAGCGGTATCGGTTCCGGTGTCGGCAGCGGCATCGGCTCGGGCTTCGGTCCGGGCTCCGGCGGCGGTTCGGGCGGCGGCTCGGGCGGCGGACATGGCACCGGCATTGGGCCGGGTAGCGGCGCCGGGCCCGGCGTCTATCGCAGCAACGCCTCGCTGCTCGCGGTCATTCAGCGCTACGCGGCCGGAATCCAATACTGCTATGGAAACGAACTGAAGCGCGATCCCACGCTTCGGGGCAAGCTGGTCGTGGCGCTCTCCGTGGCAGCCTCCGGCGAGGTCACCGAAGCGACCGTGGTGCAGAACACGCTCCACTCCACGCGGCTCGCCTCGTGCGCGCTGTCGCAGATCCGCGACTGGCGCTTCCCGGCCATCGCCTCGGGCGTCACCACGTTTCAGGCGCCGTTCGTGTTCACGCCCCCGAACTGAGACGGCCGGGCGTGTCGCCTGAGCGTGAGGCTCAGTAGTGAATCGTGAGGCGGAGCGTCGCGAGCGACCAGGTCACGCGCTCGACGGGCACCACGCGTAGTCCGGCCTCGACGCCCACGGCGACGATCTCCTGCCGTCGCGGGAGCGCGCTCACGTCGAGCGCGAGTTCGGGGCGTACCTCATCGACCGCGAGGTCCAGGAACCCGACGCCGCCGCCGCCGATCTGCAGCGAGCTGCGTGCAGCGGCAAGGCCAGGTCCGAGCGACACGCGCGTCACCGGGCCCGTGCGAGGCGCCCAGTGCAGCTGGAGCGCGCTCTCGAGCAGGCTGTACTCGAGCCCGGCCGTGATGCTGCCGCGCGTCACCTCGTGCGTGCCCAGCAGCGCGATGCCGATGACGGGACCGAGCCTTAGCCGCGCCCCGACGGGGTAGTCCACGCCACCCGCGATCGAGATCGAGCCGCCGGGCGAGAACTCGTCGGAAAACAGGTGCGCGTAGCCGATCGAGAGGTGGCCTCGCCACGGCTCGAGGCGCATCGCGCCGGCGTGCGCGGGTACGGCGAAGCAGGAGACGAGCAGCAGGAGGATCCAGCGGCACGCCGTGGACATGGGGGCATTCGAGGATAGGGTCATGAGCGAGGTGGGATTCTAGGGACGGCGACAGGCGCACGCAATCTTGCCCGGTGTGAGCTGCGGCGGCTAGTGTGGCCCGCATCATGGATACACCGCCCCTGCCTCGCCGGGTCCGCAGGTGACACCGTGGCCCCGAGCGTCCGGCCGCGCGCTGACGGCGGCCGCGGTGCTGCTGGTCCTCGCGATAGCATCCGTGTTGTGCACGGTGCATCCGCGGTTCCTGTTCGGCGTGCTCGTTGGGGACGACGCGGGCTACTACCTCGCGGTGGCGCGGAACGCGTGCCTTGGCCTTGGCCCGAGCTTCGATCGAGTGGACGCCACGAACGGCTTCAACCCGCTCGTGCCGGCGCTCCTCATCCCACTCGACCGCTGGCTGGCGCCAGGGCTCGACCTTGTCACGTGCTTCCGGATCGGGGTGGTCGTGACGTGGATCGCCATGGCGTGGTCGCTGATCTCGGCGCGGCGATTCACCCGGCTCGTCCTGGCGCCGCCCGTGGTTGCAGGCGTCGTCACGCCGCTGGCGAGCGGCGCGGTGCTCTGGTTCCTGGCGTCGTTCGTGGCGTTCAAGGGCTACTACGGCATGGATGCGTTCCTCACGCTGGCTCTCGGGCTCGCATACGTCGCAGGCGTGGCCGCGCACGGACCGCTGGAACGCGGCGCACGCCCGGCGCTGCGCGACGGCCTGCTGCTCGCGCTCGCCGTGCTGGCGCGCGTGGACACCCTGCCGCTCGTCGTGGCGGCGTTCATCGAGATGCTGCCGTGGGCCCGGCGTGAACCGGGCGGCGCCGGGCGGGCGGTGGCGCGCGGTGCATGGTTCGCGGCCGGACTCGCACCGTACGTGGTGTGGAACCAGCTCCGGTTCCATGAACTGCTTCCGATCTCGGCACAGCTCAAGTCGTCGTTCCCGCACGTCGACCCCGCGACCAGCCTGAACGTGGTGCTGCACACTTCGCTGAACCCGGTCGACATCGCGGCCGTGTTCCTCGCGCTGGGGGCCGCGCTCGCGTGGCTGGGCGGCGACGTGGTGCGGTCCATGCGGCCTTCGCCCCGGCTCACCGCCGAAGCGCCGCGGGCGGCGTTGTCGATCCTGGCGATGGCCTTGGCGGGCCGACTCGCGTGGCTGTTGCTGTTCAGCCGGTTGGACGTGCAGGGCAGCTACTTCATCCTCGCCCACCCATTCCTCGCCGTGCTCACGATCTGGCTCGGGGCACGCGTCGCCGGCGCGCGCGGTGCCATGACGGCTTCGGTGCTGATCGTCCTCGCAGGGGGCGCTCTGCTCGGGCTCAAGCTGCGCACGGCCCTGCCGGAGGTTCGGGCGATCGCCGATTCGCGGGGGGATGAATGGGCGATCGGGCGGCGCATCCACGACGCCGTGGGGCCTGACGAGGTCATCTACGGTGGCGCGTTCGGACTCATCGGCTACGTCTCCGACCGCGCCTGGATCAACGGCGATGGGGTCGCGAACACTCGCGCCTATCAGGATGCCATCGGCGAGGGCCGGCTGGCCGAGCACCTGGCGCGACGTTCGGTGGACTTCGTTGCGGTGATCGCCTCCCCGCCACGCGATCCGGGGCGCGAGCCGCTTGCCGTGCGCGCCGCGAGCGTCCTCCATTCCGCGGTGGATTCGATCCACGTGGACCCGGCCGACATCGTGATTCGCGAGCTCATGCGCCGCAACCATGGCACGAGCCTGTGGCTCGCGCGCTGGCGGCCGCCGTCCCCGTAGGGAGGAACTCGGTCAGGCCTCGCCGCGGTCGTCTTCCCGGAAGCCGCCCCGGTACGCGCGCTCGAGCGCCTGCTGGAGCTGCGTCGAGAGACGTGTCGGGAGGTCGATGCGCTCGTCATGGCGATAGAACAGGATCGTGCGTCGCAGCGTGTCCACCTCGACCCGACAGTGCACACAGGCGCCCAGGTGATGGTCCACTTCTCCCACCAGTTCCGCCCGAGCCTCGTCGTCGAGATACTCCGACAACTGGTCGAGCACCTCCTGGCAGGTCAGGCGCTTCACGGGCGCCACCCGTGCCGGACATTCGTCAGTCCCATGCGCATCCGAAGCCACTCCCGAGGTTCGTTCCCGATCCCGCCGGCCACGCGTCTCGATTCGATGCGCGTGGGGGCCACGAAGTTGCCATGGAAATCCTACCGTGCCGGGGCATCCTGCCGCCTGGGACCGGGGATGACAAGCGGAAGTCCCGAGCGGGGCTTGGTGACCCGTGCTGGGATCGAACCAGCGACACCCTGATTAAAAGTCAGGTGCTCTACCGACTGAGCTAACGGGTCCCGGGCCAGGCGCGCGCGTCGTTATATCGAGTCCGCTCGTGGGCGTCCAACCGCGACCGGGGGTCGGATTGGACGCCCGCCGCGACCTTGGGGCATGCTCGGCCCTCCCCAGGCCGACGTCGCGCGCTCCCCACGTAGGGGCCCGGCCCCTCTGGCCTGCCCGCCTCCAGCTCGCACGCAAGCCCTGCCGTGGCGCTGCCGATAACCCCGGGGCGGTCCCGCGCGCACCGACCACCCAGGAGATCCGGACCGCCCATGTCGATTCCGAGCAGGGAAGCGGGTCCGGCAGGCGTCCCGGTCGCGGCGGGTGCAACGCTCGCGGCCCTGGTGTTCGCCAGTCACCTTCCGTTCCTCCTGCCCGGGTTCGGCACGGACACCGACGCCTGGAAGTTCGCCTCGGCCCTGCGCGAGATGGCCGAGACCGGTCGATATACCGCCTCGCGCGTGCCCGGATACCCGCTCATGGAGATCGTTTCGCTCCCCTTTCAGGCCATCGGACCTTGGGCCCCGAACGCGCTCTCCGCACTCGCGTCGGGCGCGTGCGCATGGCTCGCAGCCCGGCTGTTCGCGCGCCACGGCGTGCGTGATGCGTGGCTCGCGGGAGCGGCGTTCGCGTTCGTGCCCGCTGCGTTCATCGCCGGAAGCTCGAGCATGGACTACTTGTGGGCCATCGCGTTCGTGCTGGCCGCCTGGCTCGAAGCGATGGAGGGGCGCGCCGCGCGCGCGGGGGTGTGGCTGGGGCTCGCGGTCGGCACGCGGCTCACCTCGCTCCTGGTCGCGGTTCCGATCGCCATCCTGCTCGGTGGCACGACGAGCGGGTCGCGTTCGCGTCGCGTGACCGTGGCGCTCGGGTTGGCCGCGCTCATCGCGGCCGCGTGGTACGCGCCGGTGTTCGCGCGCTATAGCTGGGGCATGTTCAGCTACTCCGAGATCACGGGCGGGCAGTCCTCGGCGCTCCGGCTTCTGCCGGGACTCTCGAAGCACGGTGTGGGCGAGATCCCGATGTCGCTGATCGCCGGGCAGGCAACGGTGCTGCTCTGGGGCGCTCTGGGCTGCGCGGCCATTGGACTGGCACTGCTCTCCGGCGTCCTCCTGCCGCGCGGTGTCGCGCGGGCCGCGACGATCGAGCGGCGCGAGGCGTGGGCCATAGGCACATTTCTCGTGCTCGAGCTCCTGCTCTACGCGCGGCTGCCGCACGACGAGGGTTACCTGCTGCCGGCGGTGCCGTTCGCGCTGCTCGTGCTGGCCTCGTTCGTCACCGTGCCGCGTTTTCGCTTCGTGTGCGCCGCGCTGCTCCTGTCGCCGTTCCTCCTCGGTGTGGACGTGAATCCGCCCAAGAAGGGCGCCACGCCCTCGGCCTCGAGCCCGCTCGCCCTGCGTTTCTCCGTCTCGGGCGAGACGGTCGTGGTGGAGCCGCTGCGCGGTCCGGCGCTGCGCGATCGCGACAAGCGCGTCGCACAGCAGCGGCTCGCCGACGCGCTCGAGGCGTGGTGGCCAGAGCGGCCCG
>JAHFBW010000218.1 GCA_023249845.1 Candidatus Eiseniibacteriota bacterium | reverse complement strand
TTCTCGGTGCGTCGTGACGCCGCGCTCGCGCTGCACGACGCCATGCGCGCGCAGCTCGCGCGTGCATTCCCGCGTTCTCCCGTAAGGAGCGGCGAGCGGATCGGGACCATCGAGCCCGCCAACTACGAGGAGTTCCTGCGAGTCGAGCGGCAATTCCAGCGCAACTTCGCGAACGACGTGCCACGTGACGAGATGGCCGCGCGGCTCGAGCGGCTGCGACGGCGAGCCCCCGACTACATGGGCGTCCACCTGCTCGAATCAGACTGGGCGCGATACCAATATGAGACGAACCGGATGCCCGAGGACCTCACGCTGTCGCTGGAGTCCGCCGAGCGGGCGCGCAAGTTGGCCCCCGACGACCCACGACCGCTGTTCGCCCAGTTCTCCGCGTGGAGCCACACGGGGGAATGGGACAAGGCCGCGCCGGTGTTGGACGAGCTCGCGCGGTTGGTCCCCGGCGACCCCGAAGTGGAGTTCCTGAGGGCGCGGCTTCTCGAGGGCCGCGGCGATCGTGCGGCGGCGATCGCCGCACTCCAGCGATTGATCCGCAGGCGACCGGCGCGCGTCTATATCGAGCGGCTCGTCCGCATGCAGTACAACGCGGGCCGGTACGACGAAGCCCGAGTGCTCCTCCAGGGGCTCGCGCGTGACTACCCCGACCACCTGTTCCCGCGCTCGTACTTGGCGCAACTGGAACTGTTGTACGGCGCGCCGGCCCACGCCGAGAGCCTGTACACGGGCCTCGTGGCCAAGTACCCGCGCATCACCTATCTCTCGAACCTGGGACTCGCGCAGATGCTGCTCGGGCACTACGCCGCCGCGACGGGTTCGCTCAAGCGGGCGCTTGCGTTGTCGCCCGAGGACCCTGGGGCGCTTCTGAATCTTGCCGACAGCGAGTACCTGCGCGGGAACCGGGCGGAAGCGGAGAAGCTCTACCGAGGCATCCTGCATGCCGCGGAGGCTCGCACCGACACCGCCACCTGGGACGCGCGATTGATCGAAGCCCAGTGCCTGGCGCACCTTGGCCACAAGGAGCGATCCATCGCCATCGCGCTGGACGTGCTGCGCCGGGAGGCCGACAACGCCGACGCACTGTTCCAGACCGCGCTCATCTATGCGCTGAGCGGCGAGGCCACGTCGGCGACACTCCACGCTCGGAAGGCCATCGAGCAGGGCATCCAGCCGCGCTGGTTCCAGCTACCGTGGTTCGACGACCTGCGCGGGGACGCGAGATTCCAGGAGGCGCTGCGCACCGCGCCCCGGCCCGCGTCGTGAGCGAAGTTCGACGCGAGCCGGGAGCGCAGTGGCGCGTCAGCAACCGCCGCCGCCGCCGTCCTGCTTGATGGTCGGATCGTAAGACGCGTAGTACTTGTTGCTCGGGCACTCGAGATAGATGCCGTAGTAGTAGGTGCCAGCGACGCTGTTGTTGTCCGTGAAGTCGATGTTCCCGTCCGCCCCTGCGCTCGCGGCCGCGGGCCCGCCCGCAGGGTTCGTGCTCTTCGGGATGAACTGGCTCAGCTTCCAGCCGTTCGTGGAACCCTGGTTGTCCATCTTGATCTTGATATTGCCCGTATCGCCGTAGGGGATCTCGAGCTGCGCCGGCGTGAACGTGAACGTGCCCGTGGCCTCGTACCAGGTCTGGCCATTGATCACCTTCGAATTCCCGGTGAGCGAGGCGTAGACGAACGTGACCTGAGTCGTGAGGTCCTGTCCGCCGCTCGTGCCAAGCGGGGTGGCCTCCTTGGTGAGCCGAACGACATGGAACTCGTGCGTGGTGATCGTACTCACGGGTGGCTCCTTCTGACGCGGCGATGCGCTCGCCGGACGAGTGAACTGCTCAGCTCGGGTCCGGGGGATCCTCCGCGGTGCAGTCAGGACGGCGGCCGGGGCTCGAGGAGAGTCTCGGCGGGAGTCTAGGCTCCGCTTCGGGAGCGACCTAGCGAAAACTCTCCATGCAGACGGAGCGTCCGCGGCGCGCCGGTTTGCGCGCGCCCGGAGGTTCCTGTCCACTGAACCTCATGCAGACGAA
Source organism: Candidatus Eiseniibacteriota bacterium (assembly GCA_023249845.1). Taxonomy (GTDB): domain Bacteria; phylum Eisenbacteria; class RBG-16-71-46; order RBG-16-71-46; family RBG-16-71-46; genus JAIOPA01. Next base: position 4,007 of record JAHFBW010000218.1, on the reverse strand, counting down.
GCGGATCCTGGTCCTGCGACTGTCCTCGCTTGGGGACGTCATCCTCTGTTCGAGCTTTCTCAGGGGCCTGCGCGAGCACTTTCCCGGAGCGGCCATCGACTACGTGGTGCGGCAGGATCTCGAGCCGGTTGCAGCCATGCTGCCGGGTGTCGAGCGCATCATCACCATCGAGCGGAATGCCGGGCTCGCGGGGCTTGTGCGCCGGAGCGGAGAACTGGCGGCGCGCGACTATGCGCATGTCTTCGATCTTCACCAGAGCGTGCGCTCGCGTCTACTGGTGTCCCGGATGCGGAGCCGCGTTCGGCCCGGCTTTGCCAAGCAGCTGATCCCGCGTTGGGCGCTCGTTCACCTGCATCGCGACTGGTACGGTCGATTCGGCGGGGCGCGCGCGCTGCGGGAGCGCATGCTCGAGCCGCTACGTCGTCTCGGACTGCCGGCGCGAGTGCAGCCCACCGAACTCTTGGTTCCGGAGACCGCCCGCCGGGAGGCCGCGACACTGCTCGAACGAGCCGTGCCCTCGGCGTCACGATGGATCGGCGTCGTTCCCGGAGCGCGCTGGCCGAGCAAGCGCTGGCCGGGGTTCGCCGAGCTCGTGCCCGCACTTGCCGCGGACGGAGACTCTGCGTTCGCCGTCCTGGGTTCGCAGGAGGAGGCGCCGCTCGCGTCGGCGGTGGCGCGGGTCTCTGGGCCGCGCAGCGTCTCCTTCGCGGGTCGGCTGGATCTTGCGGGCACGGCCGCGGTGCTGGAGCGCTGCGAACTCGTGATCACGAACGACAGCGGGCTCCTGCACATGGCGGAAGCCGTTGGGCGCCCCGTCCTCGCGTTCTGGGGGCCGACTTCGCCCGCGTTCGGCTACACACCGTACCGGCCGGAGAGTCGATTCCTCTATCATCCGCCGCGATGCAGCCCGTGCTCGAAGAACGGCTCACGCCCGTGCCACCGTCCCACCCACGAATGCATGCTCAACATCACGGTGCGAGAGGCCGCCGAGGCCGTGGTGCGCATGCGGGCGGGCGGTGAGGCGCGGACACGACCGTGATCGGACTCTATAACAGCCTGTTGCCGGCCGCGCGCCTTGCGGCACGCGCGTGGGCCTGGCGCGATGAGAAGCTCTCGCGCAGTCTTGCATCTCGGCGCGGGGCCGAGTCTCGTTTGCGAGCACAGGCCAGCCGGCTCGAGGGCCCGCTTCTCTGGCTCCACTCGTCCTCGGTAGGTGAATACGAACAAGCGCGTCCGATTGCGGCGCTCTGGAGCGCGCAGCAGCCCGACTGGCACATCCTGCACACGTTCACTTCGCCCTCCGGGTACGACTACGCGCGCCGGCTCGGCGAGGCGCCGCTGGTCGAGTATCTGGTCGAAGATTCACCCGGCCGCACCGGGCGAGTGCTTGACGCGCTCAGGCCGCGCGCCGTGGTCTTCGTCAAGTGGGACGTGTGGCCCAATCTCGTCGTGCAGGCGCACGCCCGCGGCATTCCCGTGGCCCTGGTTGACGCGACGCTGCGCGCCGCCTCGGGACGATCTCGGTGGCCGGCCCGCGCCCTGTATCGCGAGCTGTACGAGCGCATGCGCCTCATCAGCGCGGTGTCCGAGCGCGACGCCGAACGCTTTCGGCGAGTCGCACCAGCTCATCCTCGGATCGTGGTCGACGGCGATACGCGGTTCGATCAGGTGATGCGGCGGAGACAGGAGGCGCAGCGCGTGACGCTCCCCGACGCGCTGGACCGCACGCCGGGGATCTTCACCTGCATCGCCGGTTCCACCTGGGAGCCCGACGAGGCGCTGGTCCTGCCTGAGTTCGCCGCGCTCACGCGCCTATCGGAGGGCAAACGGGTCCGGCTCCTTCTCGTGCCGCACGAGCCGAGCCCAGCGCGCGTGGCGACGATCGAGGCGCAGTGCGCAAGCCTGGGACTCGCGAGCGTACGGCTGTCCGAGCTCGAGCGCGCCGGCCGGGAGTTCCAAGACCGCGCCGGCGTCGTGCTGGTGGATCGCGTCGGCGTCCTGGCCGAGCTGTACGCGAGGGCCGACGTCGCGTACGTCGGCGGCGCCTTCGGGGCCGGCGTCCACAACGTGATGGAACCGGCGATCATGGGATTGCCCGTGTTCTTCGGGCCCAGGTACCGCAATGCCCCGGAGGCCGAGGCACTGATTGAGGTCGGCGGCGCTGCCGTGATAGCGTCCCCCGGCGATTACGAGCGTCGCCTCAAGGGAATGCTGGCCGACCCCTCGACATGCCGCCGCATGGGCGACCAGGCCCGTCGCTACGTCGAAGCCAACCTGGGCGCTTCGCGTCGCTGCGTCGAGCGCATTCGGGACTTGATGGAGAAGTCTCCTCGGGCCAAGGAGGACTCATGAGCAATCCTCGCACGATCGCCGCGGACGGCACCGTTCACGAGCTGCGATACACCGAGACGCCGAAGTTTCTGCAGATCGAGACGAATCTCGCGTGTAATGCCAAGTGTCCGTTCTGCCCGTATTCCCACATGGATCGCGGGCCGAAGGTCATGGAAGACTGGGTGTGGCGCAAGATCGTGGATGACACGCGTGGTCTCGGAGTCACCTACCGTCCATTCCTCATCAACGAGCCGCTCTCCGAGAAACGACTGCCCGAGGTCATCCGGTACATGAAACAGGACCCGACCGCGAAGGTCGAGATCAACTCGAACGGCGGACTCCTCACGGAGCCGCGGGCGCGCGCCATCCTGGAGGCGGGAATCGACCTGGTCCGTCTCAGCATCGACGGGTTCTCACCGGAGAGCCATGGCCAGGCGCGCGTCGGCGTGAACTACGCCAAGGTCGTGGAGAACACGAACCGCTTTCTGGAACTTCGCAACGCCGGGGGCTACCAGACCATCGTCGAGGTGCGCTGCATCGACATGCCGGCGAACCGCGCGGAGCAACCAGCGTATCTGGAGTATTGGACGCCGCGCGCGGATCGCGTGCTCATCGTGCCGCTCTACCAGTGGCCGTGGTCGGGGCAAACCGCGCCGGTGCGCAAGCCGTGCCTCAAGATTCTGGACGAGATCTTCTTCTACACCAGTGGCGAGGCGCCGCTCTGCTGCTGGGACGAGGCCGGGCGCGGCATCGTCGGCGACGTCAAGACGCAATCCGTGCTCGAGATCTGGAATGGGGCCGAGATGTCGGCGATGCGCACGTTGCTCAATCGAGGCCGCCGGGATCTGATCACGCTGTGCTCGCGCTGCGACGCCTACAAGGACGTCGAGTTCGAGGGATTCAAGACCACGGCGGCGACGGGTCAAGTGCCTTCGGCGGCGGGCGTCGAGGTCTGATTCGCATCAAGGATCCGTCGCGCCCCTGATTCATTCAGCGGGGCGGCCGCCATTCGCGCGCGAGCAGGCCCATGAGCACGCTGTCGGAGATCTCGTCCACCACCTGCCAACGCTCCCGCAGCAGCCCTTCACGGGCGAAGCCCAGGCGGTCGAGCGCGCGCAGCGAGCCCTCGTTGCGCGGGTCGATGTCCGCCTCGAGCCGGCGCAGGCCGAGCGGGCCGAACGCGTACCCGATCACGGCGACGAGCGCCTCGTGCATGTAACCCTGCCCCCAGTGTTGGCGAGCGAGGCCGTAGCCCAGGTCCGCACGGCCGCTCTGCTCGCTGAAGTTGAACACGGCGACGTGCCCGAGGGCCCGGTCCGGACCGCTCAGCGCGATCGTCCAGCGCAGGCCGCTGCGCGCCGCGAAGAATCCCTTCGCGCGCTCGATGGAAGCAAGCGCCTCGGCCAGCTCCTGCATCGGCGGGCGGCTCCAGTAGCGCATGGCCACCGGATCGCTCTCCATCTCGAATACGGCCTCGGCGTCACGATCGGCGACCTCGCGGAGGACCAGGCGTTCGGTGGTGAGCACGGGGAATGTGTCAGGGAAGGTCATGGGAACAAGCTGAGCCGCGCCGCGCAGCTGTGGCGAGGCGGCGCGACAAACTTCTGGCCCACCGCGGGTGAGTCGGGGACGAGCGCTGGTCTGCCCCTTCGGAGCGGCCTGGTCGCAGACGCTCG
>JAHFBW010000217.1 GCA_023249845.1 Candidatus Eiseniibacteriota bacterium | reverse complement strand
GTCATGCGACCGTCGCGGAGAATTATGGGCTCGGATTGCGTGACGCTCATGGCGCGGACTCCTGGATCCTGGGAGGGGATTCGGATGCGACGTCCGGGTCCGAGGCTCCACGACGCAGGCGGCGCGAGCTCCGGTACGGGTAGATGTCGAGGACCTCGCCCCGGCGATGCACCTCCTGCATGCGATGCCAGAAGGCCACGCCGAGCAACTCCTCGTGGTGGGCGAGAAAGGTCTGAAGCAGATCGCCCTTCAACCCGAGGAAGGTCCGGAATTCCTCGGGGAAGATATCCCGCTCGCCCACGTAATACCAAGGCTCGCCGGCCAGGCCGTCGTCGTCATCCGACGACTGCGGCAATTCCCGGAACCGGCACTCCGAAAGCGGGGCCAGCTCGTCGTAATCGTAGAAGATGAGGCGTCCGTGCCGAGACACCCCGAAGTTCTTGAGCAGCATGTCGCCGGGGAAGATGTTCGTCGCGGCGAGGTCGCGCAGCACCTGGCCATAGTCCGTGACCGCGTCGCGCGCCGAGGCCGGATCGGCTTCGCGCAGGTAGAGGTCCAGCGGTCGCAGCCTGCGCTCGGTGTAGAGGTGGCGGAAGACGACGCGGTCACCCTCGACCCGCACGGTCTCGCCGGCGAGCGTCAGCAGCTCCTGGAGCAGCTCGGGCGCGAAACGCTTGCGCTCGAACTCCAAGTGCTCGAACTGCTGCGCGTCCACGAGGCGCCCGGCGCGGTCGTGGCGGAAGACGAGCCGGTACTTGTCTCGCACCTCGGCGTGCGTGACGGTCTTGGGCGGGTCGAACCGGTCGCGGATGACTTTGAACACCACGTCGAACCCGGGCAGCGTGAACACGCACATCACCATGCCGCGCTGTCCGGGCGCGATCTCGAAGCGGTCGTCCGTGGTGGCGAGGTGGCGCAGGATCGAGCGGAACAGCTCGGTCTTGCCATGGCGGTGGAAACCGATCGCGGTGTAGAGCTCGCTCAGCGGCTTGCGCGGCATGAGCACGCGCAAGTAGTCCACGACGTCGCGTGGGCGGTCGTGCCCGACGAAGAAGTAGGAGCGCGCGAAGCTGAATACGATGCTGACCTCGTTCTCGGACATCAGCACGGCGTCCACGACGATCTTGCCGGCGGGATTTCGCAGCGCGAGCAGGAACGGCATGGCGGCGCCATCCGTGAGCAGCCGGCCCACGAGGTAGGCGGCCTTGCCGCGATAGAACACCGGCCGCGCCAGTTCCAGCGCGCGGATGCGGCGCACGTCCGCCTCGGCAACGATGCTGGCGGCCACGCGCCTCGCGTCGCCTTCAAGGTCGTCCCACGCGACACCGAACGCGTGATGCTCGAGCCCATGGCGCACCATGCCGTCGAGCCGGTCCTCGCGCGGGAACTCGTGCGTGAGCCCGGCCGGCGCCGGCTCCATCGCATCGGATTCGGTCACGGCAAGGAACTCGACGTCAGGATCCACGCCAATCGTGTGGAAGGCGCGGCGCGCGCACGAGTTGAAGAACGTTTCCGCCAGTTCCAGGTCGCCGCGATCGGAGGCCGCGAGCCGGAAACGCTCGCGCATGTCGTGCCACGTGGAGCGGTCCAGGGCGAGCGCGCCGAGCCGCGCGTGCAGGAGGTTCATACCCTCGGCGACGCACTCCCCGTAGACGTCCAGCCGCCTCGCAGAGTCGCGCTGGGCGGCGCTCCAGTCACGCCGTTCGAAATGCCGTCGCGCGCGCGCCGTGATACCAGCGAAGCGCGAGCGATAGGACTGGAACGCCCCCCACAGTACGACGGCGCCCTGTTCCGCCCAGCTGCCCGCACGATCGCCCGGCACGGTGATCAGTGGGGCGCCAGCGTCGCGAGCATGGCGTCGAACTCCGACTCGGCCGCGGTCACGCGCGCGACCGGGCCGGTGAGTTTGAAGAACACCTCACCGCGCGGGCCGCGAGCGATGGCGCCAAGCAGCCGCCAGTCCGGCTGCTGGCCCTGCGAGCGCATGTCGGTGCCGGGGGAGAGGAACGTGCCATCGATCACCACGCGCGTCACCTCGAGGCCATTCACGGTGAGCTTCTGGCGCGACGGGTTCGGCGCGCCCACGAACTGCGCGGCCCAGCGATCCACGTTGTCATCCACGCTGCCGCCCTGGCCAGCGCCAAAGTAGAACACCGCGCACTCGACGTCGGAGTCGCCGGCGGCGCGACCCACCCGATACGTCGCGAACCGCATCGGCCGCTCGGCCGCCCGCGTCCAGGAGGCAGGCGGCGTCCACGTGAGGCCAGGGTCCCCGGCCGGGGCGGTCACGATTGAATCCGGAAGGCCCGGAATCTGGGGCTTCGCCGCGCCCGAATCGGGAGCGCGCGCCCGCCACCAGGCGAAGAATTCGAGCGCGAACACGAGCACGACGAGCAGGATCGCGAAGCGGCGGACCATGGGCGGGCCTTTCGGGCGGCCGGACGTGCGAGCAGGCGTCCACGCCGGCGGGATACTAGCGGGAACACGCGTGTGGCCGCGAGCCCCCAGGTAGGCGCCTAGAGCGTCGCCACCTCGACCGACATCTCGGTTTGCGCGGCGATGCACGTGGCACCCCTCCCACGAAGGGCCTCCGCGCCCGGATCATCCGCAGGCACGTTCAGGAATCGCAGCAGCATGACGCCCGGTTTGGCGCGAATGGAGTCCAGCAGCGCGCCCGCCGCGTCCGCATCGCGCGCCGCCAGCTGCAGCACGCTCGCCCTGCCCTCAGTGACGCGATACACCGCGTCACCGTGTGGCGAGGTCACCGCACGCAGCGCCGGGGTGGAGACGTCCAGCCGGTCCACCGTCTCGTCGGCGCGCTGCCACGGCTCGGGCGCCGCGCGGCGCGCCGCGATCCGGTGACGCGCCGCCTTGGGCTCGCAGGCGATGACCGAGGGATCGTGGCCTCGTGGTTCGCCCTCCCACGCCAGCACCTCGAGCCGCCGAAACGCCCGGAAGCCGAGCTTTTCGTAGAGCGCGCGAGCCCCGGCGTTGGTCTCGAGCACCTCGAGGAACAGCGTGCGCACGCCCGCGCCGCGCGCATGGTCGATGAGCCCGCGCATGAGCGCTTCCCCGACGCCGCTCCGGCGCGCCTCGGGCACCACGCCCATGCCACCCACCCAGCCGCGCGAAGCGCGCACGCCGAGCATGCCCAGTCCCACGGGCCGGTCGCCGCGCCACGCGACGCACGAGCGTTCGGGGACCAGGTCGAGCGCCTCGTGCATGAACACCACCGCGCCGGCGTCCACGTGCTGCGGGATCTCGTATCCCTGGTAGGCCTCATTGAACAGCGAGGCCAGCTCGTCCAAGCCCAGCTCGGCGGTGGACGAGAGTCGTAGCGTTTCGGTCAAGGAACCCCCAATTCGAGCCGCCAGGGAAGTTCACTGAGGCGCCCCGGCCGCGTGGCGCATCGAACGTGGCGGCGAGCGTCCCGCTCTGGGAGAATACCCCCCGTCATCAGGCCAACACGAGGAGACCCCATGCGCACTCGATCGATCCTCCCGTTACTGCTCCTGGCGATCGCCGCTCCGCCGGCGATGGCCTCGTTCAACGAGAAGCCGTCCGCGCCGCCTTCGAGCTCGGGCAGCGTGCCGCAGGCGACGGACCAGCAGCAGCCCGCGAGGCAGCAGGCCGAGACCTGGTACCACGACGCGTACGAGGACGTGGCCAAGGCGAAGGAAGCGCTGGCCGGTGACAAGCCCGATCACAAGAAGGCCGACAAGCTCTACAAGCGCGCGATCGAACGTGCGGGCCGCGCGCTGGATTACGATTCCAAGTATCACGAGGCGCTTAACCTTCAGGGCTTCGCGTGGCGCAACCTCAAGAACTACGAGAAGTCGCTGGCGGCCTACGCCGCCTGCCTGGCGATCGCACCCGACTACGCGCCCGCTCGCGAGTACTACGGTCAGGCGCTGCTCGAGAGCGGCGATCGCAAGGGCGCCGAGGAGCAGCTGGCGTACCTGAAGAAGCTCAACATGGACGAGCTCGTGAAGCAGTTGGAGGCGGCGCTCGCGGCCGCTCCGGTTGATCCGCCGGGCGACAAGGCCAAGGCCGAGGACAAAGGTGCCGCGCCCGGTGGGGGTGGGCACTAGTACTCGCTGCAAACATCCGTGGATGCGAGAGGCGGCGCGGGGACGATTCCCCGCGCCGCCTTCGTTCCGGGCTTCGTTCGACTGGCCGCTCCCGTCCCGCCGGGAGCGTTCAGCGCACCAGCGAGACCGCGCGAGTGAGTCGCACTTCGCCAGCGCTCAGCTGCACGAAGTAATGCCCGCTTTCGACGCGCCGGCCGTCGGTGGCTCGCCCGTCCCAGCGGAACGCATGCTCGCCCGCGGGGAGCGGGCCGTCGTGCAGCGTCGCCACAACGCGCCCCGCGACGTCGTGCACGGCGATCCGCGTGAGCGTGGCACGAGGCAGCGCCACCGCGAAGCTCACGTCGCCGCGCGTCGGGTTCGGCCTCGGCGGTTGCGTGAACAGGGTGCGGCGCACGAGCCCCGCGTCGCCCGCGTCGGCCACGCCGCTCGTCACGATGATTGTGCCTGCCATCGCGGGCTCGTGGATGTAGCAGAAGAAGTCATGGGGCCCGAGCGTGGGGAACGTGCGGTCGAACTCGAGCGTGGTGTCGTCGAAGATGATGTTGTATTCGCTCGCGGCGGTGGGGTCTCCGGAATCCCTGCCGTTCGTGATGGTGTGGAAGCCGGGTCCGCTCCGGATCCAGCGCACCACGGTCTGCGGCGTGACGAGTATGGTGTCGTGCACCGTGCCGAGCGTGTCGCCGTCGGCGTCGAAGATGCTCGGGAACACACGCACCACGGCCACCGCCGTCGCGGCCGAAGGTTTGGAGGCGAGAGGAGCTCGCCGGGCGATCGTCGCGGCCCGGGCGGTCTCGATGCGATAGGCGCCCGGGTCACCTGGAATCGGCGTCACCCGGGCGCGTGCGCAATGCCCTGCCGGCACGGCCCGGGCCTTCCAGGCGGGGCTGGAGAGAAGCAGGAGGACAGTGAGCGCCGAGGCCAGTGCCTGCGCGAGGTGGGGCTTGGGTGTGGTGGTCATGCGGGTCCCGATCGGGCAAGGGATGTCGCCCACAATGATGCCTCGGCGCTAACCCGCGTGCAGCAGGAATCTTGCGCGGGATGATTCGAGCGGGAGCGTGCGCGGGCCGGCCGGTGGGTACATCACCGAGTCCGGAAGGCGGGTTCCATGTGGCCGAGCGGTCGAGGACTATCGGGCAATGGCATGGGACCACCCATTTTCGCATTGAGACCCGCCCCTCGCGGACGCACACTGCAGTTGGCTGGCAGCCCTGACTCGGGCTCTGTCCAGCCCCTAGTCACGCTTTGTGCCAGGTCCCGTTCCGGAGGTCCCCTATGCGCTCTCGCTACCTCATCCTTGCGTCCGTCCTCGGACTGGCGATCTCCGTGCCATCACTGGCACAGACCACCTACGTCGCGGTCCTCACCGGTGCGAGCGAAGTGCCCATGAACCCCTCGTCAGCGACCGGCAACGCGACCGTGGTTCTCAACGCGGCACAGACCCAGGTTTCGATCTCCTGCCAATTCCAGAATCTGCTCGGGACGTACACTGCTTCGCACCTGCATGCCCCGGGGCCCATCGGTGTCAATGCGGCCGTCATCATCGGGTTCGTGTCCCCAGGAGCGCCGTGGGTGTTCTCCAACGCCAACCACAACGGGACGCTCGTCAACTTCCTCGCTGCCATCACGCCCGTCCAGGTGGGTTACCTGAATTCGGGCCAGGTCTACGCGAACGTCCACTCGACCGTGTTCCCCGGCGGCGAGATTCGCGGGCAGATGGGCGCGCAGCCCGTTCCCACGTCGAAGTCCACGTGGAGCCGCGTGAAGTCGCTGTTTCGCTAGCTTGCAACCGCCCGCGGGGTGGTGGCGAATGGATAACCGAAGGGCCCGGAGCGATCCGGGCCCTTCGTGTCGCTGCTCGAGTGCTCGCCTGCCCGATCGAGGCGTCCGCGTCAGTCCGCCTGCTTCGCCTCGATGTTCAGCGTGATCGTGACCATGTCACCCAGCATCAGGC
>JAHFBW010000017.1 GCA_023249845.1 Candidatus Eiseniibacteriota bacterium | reverse complement strand
CCCTTGGCGGTAGTGCAGGATGCGCGTTGCGGGAGCGGCGGCGGGCATCGTACGGACTCGCACCCCATCCGGCTCGCTGAGAAGCGTCCCGGAGCGTCGGTGCGCCGGAGCCCCTGTGATAGCCTGTTTGCGCATGTGCCCGCCGCATCCCGTGCCGCCCGATCCACCCGCCGAGCGCCGCGCGCTCATCGATCCCCGAAAGGTCGCCGTGGTCGTTCCCGCCTGGAACGAGGCGGGCAAGATCGGGGATGTCGTCCGCAAGGTGCCGCGGCGGTACGCGGGCACGGTGATCGTCGTGGACGACTGCTCCTCGGACGGGACCGACACCGAGGCTCGCACGGCCGGGGCCGAGCTGGTGATCCGGCACGACGTGAACCGTGGGGTCGGGGCGGGCATCCGCACCGGGCTGCTCGAGGCCAAGCGCCGCGGGTTCGAGATCGCCGCCATCCTGTCCGGCGACGACCAGCACGAGCCGGACGAGCTTCCGCGCATCCTGGTGCCGCTGTTCGCCGGGGAGGCCGACCTGGTCCAGGGAAGCCGCTGGCTCGCGGGCGGCGCCACGCCCGGCATTCCACCCGACCGACGCTGGCTCACCCAGATCTACCCGTGGCTGTTCCGGCTGGCGAGCGGTTTCCCGGTGACCGACGGGACGAACGGCATGCGTGCGTTCCGGCTTTCGCTGCTGGACGACCCGCGCATCCAGCTCTCTCAGGACTGGCTCGATCGGTACGAACTCGAGCCCTACCTGCTCATGCAGGCCGTACGGGCGCGGTATCGAGTGCGTGAGGCCCCGGTCACGGTCCGCTATCATGCACGTGGCACCACCAAGATAAGGCTCTTCCACGACGGCTGGCGCCTGCTGCGCCCGCTCCTTTACCTGCGCTTAGGGCTGCGGCACTGAGCCGCCGGAGAACTTCACTCATGATCCCTCTCGAGAACGCACGTGTACTGGTGACCGGCGGGGCCGGCTTCATCGGCTGCAACCTCGTCCGAAGGCTGCTCCAGGAAGGGGCGCGCATCACCGTGCTGGACGACCTGTTCACCGGCCGCCTCGAGAACCTGCCGCGCAAGGGGTTCGAGTTCGTGGAAGGCTCGGTGTGTGATGCCGCGATCGTGGACAAGCTCGTCGCGGAAGCCGAGGTGGTGTTCCATGCCGCGGCACGCAACATCGTGGTGTCCACGAAGAACCCGCGCGAGGACTTCGAGTCCAACATCGGCGGCACGCTCAACGTGCTGCTCGCGGCGCGCGCGACGAACGGCCGCGTGAAGCGCGTGCTCTACACGTCGTCCACTTCCGTCTACGGCAACCCGCGCTACCTGCCAATCAACGAGGACGACCACCTGTCGCTGCTGACGCCGTACGCGGTCTCGAAGCTGGGCGGCGAGAACTACTGCATGGCGTTCTTCGAGAGCTACGGCGTGCCCGCCGCGGCGGTGCGCTACTCCAACGTCTACGGACCGGGCCAGGACCCGGCGAACCCGTACTGCGGCGTGGTCGCCAAGTTCATCGACTGCCTGTTCGACTCCCAGCCGCCCGTCATCCACGGGGACGGCGAACAGACGCGCGATTTCACGTATATCGACGACGCGGTCGAGGCCACGGTGCTGGCGGCGCAGTCGGACCGGGCACTGGGCGAGGTGTTCAACGTGGGCACCGGCGTCGAAACGCGCGTGAACGAGCTGGCCGCGCTGCTCGGACGCATCATCGGCGTGGACGCGCCACCGCAGCACACGAACCGTCGCGATGTGGACAACATCCGCCGGCGCGTCGTGAACATCGAGAAGACCCGGCGCACGCTGCGCTGGTTGCCCAACATGACGCTCGAGAACGGCCTCCGGCACACGGTGGCCTGGCAGCGCGAGCGGAGCTCGGGTAACGCGCGATGACGCCCTCGCCCTCGGGCGAGGCGGACCGTGACTCGACGATGGCGGTCGGGCGCGACCCCAAGAGCCGGCAGCGCTTCATCGAGCACACGCTCGCCCAGCGGACCGACGAGAGCGGCCGCCAGCTGCTGGACGGCGAGTGGCGCTACGTCCGGGCGCTGCTTGGCGAGCGCGCGGAACGCCCGCTCGACGTGCTGGATCTGGCGTGCGGCTCCGGCCACCAGTCGCTGGCCTGGGCCGAACGCGGCCACCGGGTGACGGGTATCGACTTCGATCGCGACCTGCTCGTGGCGGGGCGCGAGCGCGTCCGCCGCGCCGCCGGTGAACGGCCCGCCGTGCACTGGAGCGAGACCGACGCCACCTCGCTGCCATTTCGCGACGCCAGTTTCGACGTGGTGTTCAACAACTCCCTGCTGGAACACGTGCCGGCGTGGCGGAACGTTGTCGCGGAGACTGCGCGCGTGCTCCGGCCGGGGGGGATCTACGTGATGTGCACCACCAACCGCTGGTCGCCGCGGCAACAGGAGGTGAACCACTTCCCGTTCTACTCCTGGCTTCCCGACCCCATCCAGCGTCGCATGCTCGCGTGGATCATGCGGCACCGCCGCGACCTCGTGAACTTCACGGACTACCCCGCGATCCACTGGTTCACGTTCGGCGGCATGCGCCGGGCGTTCCGAGACGTTGGCCTCGAGCCGCTGGATCGACTGGACCTGCTGGCGCGCATGGGGGTCCCGGGAGCCAAGGGCGCCGTGTCGCGGATACTGGTCCTCCATGATCTCTTCAAGTGGCCCTACTACGTCTACGCGGTTTCCATGGCGCTCTACGGTGTGCGGCGGGGCCCTGGCCCGTCCGGGTCGTCGTGAGCCGCATGCTTCTAAAGCACACCCTGACGAGGCTTCCAGGGCGTGCCCCGGAGCGCGGAAGCGCTTGACGTCCAACCCGGTCTACGACCGGCATGAGTCGTGCAACCCGCCCGGCGTGGAGTGCGAGTCTGCACGATGCAATTCGAAATTCGGTTCAGCAGCAGCGAACACCCCATGAGTGCCTTGACCGCGAATTCAGTCGTTGAAACCGGCGTCATGCCGTTGCTAACATGGGTTTGGCGGTCCATGTCCACCCTCTGTCCAACTGGAGATCCATCGACGAACCTTTGATAACTGGGTGTGCAGCAAACGAGCTCTACCTCGGGCGTCGACCGGCGACCGGGAAGCCCGGAGGAGCCGGGCCTGACTTCTGAGGAATCGACACCTTGGTTTCCCCCCAGTCGCTCGTACTCGATCACTCCCAGTTAAGTGCTGGAACGATGACGCGAGTGTCGTAGGAGCCTCGGGGCGACGTATTGCCACGCGGCTTTTTTGGTGGGCGACGACAACTGAGAGTCGCAACGATGGAGCCCGACATTCTCGCGTCCGCTGGTGCCCCGGACACCGTGCCTGGTGACTGGGCCGACGCGAACACAATCCAGACCGAGGGTTCACCGAAGGTGGAAACCCCGACCGATCTCCCGACCCCACGGGTCGGGCGAATGCATGCCGTGACGGCGCAGGTTCCGGTGATTCCACGGACGCGCCCGCACTCCGGCGGCTACGCGAACGGTCACGCTCGCCCCCGGGCGTCGGCGCACGGCTGGCCCGTGACGGCGCCGCAGCCCAGCGTCAGCACGGCCAGCGTGCTGCCGTTCGAGACGCCGCGGCCGGACGGGCTCTACCTGCGACTCGGCAAGCGCACACTCGACGTCATCGGCGCCTGCATCGCGCTGGTGCTGTTCGCGCCCATCGTCGCCGTGCTCGCTGTCATCGTGGCGGCTTCGTCGCGCGGCTCGGTCTTCTACCGATCCACGCGCATCGGCCGCGGCGGACGGGAGTTCACGTTCTACAAGCTTCGCTCCATGGTGAAGGACGCCGATCTCAAGCGTCAGCACGTTGAGCACCTGAACGAGGCGGACGGTCCGGTGTTCAAGATCGCGCGTGACCCGCGCATCACGCCGATCGGCCGCTTCATGCGCTCCACGAGCCTCGACGAAGTGCCGCAGTTCTGGAACGTGCTCCGCGGCGACATGAGCCTGGTGGGCCCGAGACCGCCGATCCCCGAGGAAGTGGCGCAGTACGAGCCCTGGCAGCTCCGCCGGCTCGACGTGCGTCCCGGTCTCACGTGCCTGTGGCAGATCAGCGGCAGGAGTCGCATCGGATTCCAGGAGTGGATGCGGCTGGACCTCGAATACATTCGCCACCAATCGATCCGCCTCGACATGAAGATCCTCCTGCGCACCATCCCTGCGGTGTTGTCGCGGGAGGGCGCCTACTGACGGGAGCGCGTTCCGTTCTCTTGTGCCCGGACCTGCCGCCTTGGTAGGGACCCCGCCGGCCCAGACCTCCCGCTCGACACCCTTAGCCTCGGTCTCGGTGGCCCCTGTCGGCGCCGTGCTGGCCGCCACGCTCGTGGCGGCGGCGCTGCGGTTCTTCCGCTTGGGCCATCAGAGCCTGTGGATCGACGAACAGTTCACGCTGGTCGCGGCCGGGGTGCCAGGGAGGCTCGCGTGGCGCGAGCTGCTCGAGAACGTTCACGGTCCGCTGCACACGCTCGCCGTGGCGCTCGCGGCTTCGATCGGGGGTACGAGCGAGGCGATGCTGCGCGCCCCGAGCGCAGTGGCGGGCGTGGCGCTGGTTCCGGTCATGGCCTGGCTCGCGGCCCGGTTCGTGGATCGCGAGAGCGCGCCCGCCGCCGCCTGGCTCACGGCCGCGTCGCCGTTCCTCGTGTGGTATTCGCAGGAGTGCCGCAATTACGCGTTCGTGATCCTCGGCGCGGCCACGGCGACCGGGTTGCTGCTCGAACTTCACCGCCGCTGCTCGGGCCCAGGCGTGGCACGCTACCTGGTGGCGGTGGTGGCCGGCGCGCTCTCCAATCTCTCGTTCGCGCTCCTGGCACCGCTCCATCTCTGGCTCTGGCTGTCGCCGGGGCCGACGCGCCGCGCACGCCTGGCCTCGGCTGCGGTGGTGGCCACACTGGTGCTGCTCGTGGCGTTGCCCTGGCTTCCCGCCATCTCGGGCATCTGGGACTGGTCGCGGCTCCTGCCGGGCCGCGACGCGGTGGTCGGCGAGCCTCCGCTCCGCGGGGCGACGACGGCGCATCCGGCGGCGATCCCGTTCGCGCTCCACGCCATGCTCATGGGTTACACGGGGGGGCCGAGCCTGCGCGAACTGCGCGGTGACCCCGTCGCCGCCCTGGCTGCGCACCTACCCGAGGTGATGGCGGCAGCAGTCGTGTTCGGCGTGCTGCTCGTCCTGGGGCTGCGGGCGCTCGCCCGCCGGGGGCGGCTCGCGGTGACCCTGCTCTGGCTCGTCGCGCCCGCGCTCGTCGTGGGTTACTTTGCCGCCCACAACTTCAAGGTGTTCCACCCACGGTACGTCGCGGTCTCCGCGCCGTGCGCGCTGCTGGTCGTCGCGGCGGCGTTCACGGACCTGGGTCCGCGGGCCCGGCGCGTCGCGGCGCTGGCGGTGGGGCTCCTGTGGGCGATGGCGCTGGGCCGCATGGCATTCGATCCCGCCTTCGGCCGCGAGGACTACCGGGGCGCGCTCGCGCGCGTCCGGGCGGGCCTCGCCCCGGGCGAGCGTGTGCTCGCCGTGGGCGCACCTGAACCCGTGGAGTGGTACGGGCGCGGCCTCGAGGTCTCGCGCTGGTGGCTGGGCTTCTCGGCGGATCCCGGGCGCATGGCGAGCACGCTCGGCGACTCGCTCCGGGTGGCACCGGGGACGTGGGTGGTGAGCAGTCGTGCGGAGGACCTGGATCCCGACGGGCGGCTGGCGCTCTGGCTCGACGCGCGCGTGCCCCTCGGCGAGCGCTGGTCCGGGAACGGGGTGACGGTGTGGCACTGGAGACGTGACGAGGCGCCGCCGACGGGCGGGGTCACCGGGCAGCGCTGATCGGTCGGGTTCGGAACGCGCAACGCGCGGTTCCGGCGGAGACGGGCTTCGGAGGTGGGCGCGATGCGCGTGGTGGTGGTGGGGCTCGGGTACGTGGGCTCGGTGTGCTCGGCTTGTCTTGCCGATCGCGGGCACGACGTCGTCGGAGTGGACACGAGCGAGTACAAGGTGGACTGCCTGCGCCGTGGCGAGAGTCCGATCGTCGAGCGCGGCCTGCCCGACCTGATCGCGAACGCCGTGCGCGGCGGAAGGTTGAGCGCCACGACACGCATCGCCGAGGCCATGCCGGGCGCGGAGATCGTGCTCGTGTGCGTGGGCACCCCCAGCGCCGAGGACGGTTCGCTCGACCTCTCGCACGTGAAGCGCGCCTGCGCCGAGGTGGGCACCGCCTTGAAGGGCGCTGGGCGCTTCGTCACCGTGGTCATGCGCAGCACGATGCTGCCGGGCTCGGTGTTGGACGAGCTGACGCCCGTCATCGTGCAGTCCTCTGGGGGCAAGGCGGGCCGCGATTTCGGGGTGGCGTACAACCCTGAGTTCCTGCGCGAGGGAACCGCGGTCGAGGACTTCTTCGGCGCGGACTACACGGTGCTGGGCGCGGGCTGTGAACGCGCCGCTGCCGCGCTGCGTCAGCTCTACACCGGCGTCGGCGGCGAGCTCCTCGTCACCGCCATCCCCACGGCGGAGATGCTCAAGTACGTCAACAACTCCTATCACGCGCTCAAAGTGGCGTTCGCTAACGAGTTCGGCCGGCTGTGCAAGCGCGAGGGCGTCGACAGCCACGAGGTCATGCGCCTGATGCGGCGCGACACCAAGCTGAACCTCTCGGGTGCGTATCTCTCGCCGGGCTTCGCGTTCGGCGGCTCGTGCCTACCCAAGGATCTGCGCGCGGTGAACTCGCGCGCGCGTCGCCACGACCTGGACCTGCCGGTGCTGGCGAGCGTACAGCGCTCGAACGACCTGCACATCGCCGACGCCATCCACCTCATCGAGCGATTCAAGAAGCGCAGGCTCGGATTCCTCGGGCTGTCGTTCAAGGCCGGCACGGACGATCTGCGCGAGAGCCCGATCCTGCGCGTCATCGGAACGCTCGTCGGCAAGGGCTACGACGTGCTCCTTCATGACCCGAGCCTCGACATGCATCGCGTCTTGGGCGCCAATCGCCGATTCGTCGAGGCCGAGCTGCCCTATCTGCCCGAGCGTCTGCGCCCGGAGCTCGACCCAGTGCTTGCGCACGCCGAGGTGGTGGTGATCGGCAATCGCTCGGCGGAGTACCGCACGCTCGGGCCTCGCGTACGCGCCGATCAGGTCATGGTGGACCTCGTGGCGGCCGTGGACCGCGGCACGGTCACGGCCGGGGAGTACCATGGCCTCGCCTGGTAGGCTGCTCCACCTCTCCGAGAACCTGACGCTTCCGTTCGATCGCCGCGTGTGGATGGAGCTGAACGCGTTGCATGGCGCGGGCTGGGAAGTGTCGGCCATCTGCCCGATGGGCGAGGGCGGCCGCGAGGCGTACGAGGTGCTGAACGGCATCGCCATCTGGCGCTATCCGCCACCGCCCGAGACGAGCGGGTTCGTGTCGTACGTCTGGGAGTTCCTGTACTGCTGGCTCCAGACCGCGCGCCTCACGCTCACCGCGCTCGGGCGCCGCAGGTTCGACGTGATCCACACCGCGAACCCGCCCGACACGTTCTGGGCGATCGCACTCCCGTTCAAGCTGTTCGGCGTCAAGTTCGTGTTCGACCACCACGACCTGTGCCCCGAGCTCTACCTGTCGCGGTTCGGCGAGCGGCGCGCCGGGAACCTCCCGCATCGGGCGCTGCAGTGGCTCGAGCGCATGCAGTTCGCGTGCGCGGACCTCGTCATCTCGACGAACGAGAGCTACCGGCAGGTGGCGCTGGAGCGCGGCCGCAAGCGACCCGACCAGGTCCGCGTCGTGCGCAGCGGCCCGAGCCACGAGCGATTCGCCGTGGTGCGCGAGCCCGACCCGACGTTCAAGCGCGGAAAGCCCTTCCTCGTGGCCTACCTGGGCGTGATGGCGCCGCAGGACGGCGTGGATCACCTCGTGCGTGCCGCCCAGATCCTGATGAGAACGCGCTCGGACGTGGCGTTCACGTTCATCGGAGCGGGGGACTCGTTCGAGGAGCTGAAGCGCCTGTCCGCCTCGCTCGGCCTCAACGGCGTGTGCACGTTCACGGGACGCATCTCCGACGCCGACGTCGAGCGCATCCTCGCCACGGCCGACGTGTGCGTCAGTCCGGACCCCAAGAATCCGTTGAACGACGTGAGCACGATGAACAAGGTGCTCGAGTACATGGCGTGCGCCAAACCCGTCGTCTGCTTCGACCTGCGCGAGCACCGGCACAGCGCGGGCGAGGGCGCGCTCTATGCGGAACCCAATCGCGACGAGGATCTGGCCGCGAAGATCTCGCAACTCCTGGACGACCCGGCGCTGCGCGAGCGGCTCGGAGCGTACAATCGCAGGCGGTTCCTGGACACCCTGGCGTGGGAGCACAACGCCGGCACGCTCATCGAAGCCTACGAGGAACTATGCGGGAAACCGCGCGCGTAAGGGTCCTGCTCGTGGAAAGCGGGCGCGCCGTGGGCGGGACCGAGCGCGTCGTGTGGGAGATCGCCACGCGTCTGCCCACGTCACGCTTCGACGTGCGCGTGTGGCTGTCGCCCGCCACCGGCGTAGACGAGCTGGCTTCGGCGCTCGAGCGCGTGAAGATCACGGTGGACCGCGTCGCGGAGGTGGACCGCCGGATGGACTGGAAGGGCATGTTCCAGACCTGGTCGCGCCTCCGGCGACTCAAACCCGACCTGGTCCACCTCCACCACGTGTGGCCCGCGTCGGACCGCTATCTTTCGGTGATCGCCCGCGCCGCCGGCGTGCCGCACCTGGTGGTCACCGAGCACATCACCGGACAATCGCACTCCACCGGCCAGCGCGCGTTAAAGCGCAACGAGCTGCGCCGCGCCGACGCCGTGACCGCCGTGACCGGGGCGATCGTGGACACGCTCGTGCGCGATTACGGCATCCAGCGCTCGCTCGTGCGCGTCGTGCCGAACGGCGCCGACCTGCCCGACACCCAGGCGGAGGAGGCCGCCGCCGGCCGCTGGCGCACGAAGTACCTGGTCACGCCGTTCAAGCCGCTGTGGGTGGTGGTGGGCCGGCTCGAGGAGCAGAAGGGCCACGACGTGCTGTTCGAAGCCCTGGCGCAGCTGGTCAAGCAGGGGATGGACTTCACGCTCGTCGTGGCCGGAGAGGGCTCGCGGCGGAGCTGGCTCGAACAGCAGTCGCTCTCGCTCGGGTTGGCGCCGCGCGTGCAGTTCGTGGGGCAGCAGGAGGACGTGGGCGGGCTGCTCGCCGCGGCCGACGGCGTCATCCTGCCGTCGCGCTGGGAAGGGCTGCCGCTCGTGCTGCTCGAGGCCATGGCGCGCGGCCGGCCCATCGTGGCGAGCGCCGTGGGCGGCATGGCGGACGCGCTGGAGCACGGCGTCTCGGGCACACTCGTACCCCCGGGCGACGCGAAAGCCCTCGCGGCGGCGGTGGAGCAGCTCCACAAGCGCGCCGACCTGGCGTCGCGGCTGGGGCGTGTCGCGGCGCAGCGCGTGCGCGAGCGCTACACCTGGGCCGCGGTGGTGGACGAGTTCGAAGCGGTCTACGACGAGGTGCTCGGCTACGCCACCTTCGCGCCCGAGGCGCAGACTCCGGCACGCGGGAGCGGCCGATGACGCTGGGGGTGGTCATCCCGTGCTACCGCCAGGAACGCTTCCTGCCGCGCACCCTCGCGGCGCTCGACGCCGCGTTCGCCGGCAGTGACTGGCGCGGCGTGCTCGTGCTCTCCGATCCCGCCACATCCGCACCGCTGCCCACGCTGGGACCGCATTGGCACGTCGTTCGCGTCGAGCCCGTCCCGGGGGCGCGCCCGCTGACGCCGGGTGCGGCGCGCAACGCCGGGTTCACCCACTGCGGCGGCGAGTGGGTGCTGTTCGTGGACGCCGACGTCGAAGTGGAGCGCGACTGGCTCGTCAGGGCACTCGGCGAGGCCGCGCGCGACACGGAACTGGCGGGCGCGTGGGGCCGCATCGAGGAATGGTTCACAGATGAAGTCGGCATCCGCTCCGGGCTGCGCGACCTCTATCGCGTCGGCGATCACGACGCCGAGGCGCAGTACACCGCGACGCTGTCCTTCTACCGACGGTCCGCGCTCGAGCGCGTCGGTGGCTATGAGCCGCGGCTCCAGAGCGAGGAGGATTTCGAACTCGGCATGCGGCTCCGGCGGGCGAGATTCCACCTGCGCACGCTGTCGCCGCTGGCGGCCCGGCATTGGAGTGACCCGCGACCGAGTTTCGGCGAGATCGGGCGCCGTTGGCGCACAGGGCTCTGCTTCGGCCCCGGACAGGCGTTGCGGCTTTACGCGGGCCGGCCCGGCTTCGAGGAGCTCGCGCGCCGGAACGCGCACTACGTCGTGATGCTCGCCCTGTGGCTCGCAGCACCGCTCGCGCTGGCACTTGGGGGCACGCGTGCGCTCTCGGGCTGGGCGTTGGCACCGGCCGCGCTGCTCGCCTACATGACGCTCCGCAAGCGGAGCCTCAAGCTCGCCACGCACTCGGTGTTCACCTGGTCGGTGATGGCGGCCGGCACGCTGGTGGGATTCCTGCGCGGCGGTGCGCGACCGCCGGCCCCCGTCCGGGAGGCCGCGTGAGAATCCACTGGGCCTGCGACAACGACATCCATCCGCCACTCTTCGGAGCCACGCAACGACTGTTCGGCCTCGCGAGAGGCCTCGCGACGCGCGCGCGTGTGCGCGCGTTGTGCGTGGTACCGAACCGCTCGCGCGGCGCACGCGAGGAGAAGGTCGCGGGTGTCGAGCTTTGCCGCGTGAAGTCGTGGCACACGAGCGCGGCGTGGTGGTTGGAGCGCGCCCGGCTGGCGCCGCTGTTCACCGCCGAGGCAGGGCACCGCGCCCGCGCCGGAGCCTATCGCAAGGCGCTGGGCGAAGGAGCCGACGTGCTGCTCTGCGATCTCGCGCTCACCGGACTGTTTCGCGGTGCACGCGGCGCGCTGCGTGTCTATCACGCGCACAATGTCGAAGCGGAGCGCTGGCGCTCCACGGCACCGCGCGTGTGGTGGCGAACCTATTGGGGCGCCAGACTCGCGGAGATCGAGCGCCGGGCCGTGTCCGAGAGCGAGTTGTGCGTGGCGTGTACCGACGAGGACGCGAGGCTCCTTCACTCGCTCCATGGCGCACATGACGTGGAAGTGGTGCCGAACGGCTATGACGAAACGGCGCTCGCTCCCGCGACGGTCGAATCGCGCGCGGCGGCACGCCGCGCGCTCGGACTGCCGGAGCACGCCTACGTCGCGGCGTTCGTGGGTGGGGACTGGGCGCCCAATCACGAGGCGCTCGCGTGGCTCGTCGAGCGCGTGATGCCGTCGCTCGTCGCGGACCGCTTCGTGCTGCTCGTGGTGGGCGCGGTCGCGCGTCGCTTCACGGGCCGGGGCGAGCGCTGGCTCGTCCTGCGTCCCGAAACACCCGACCTCGCCTCGCTGCTCGCCGCGGCAGACTGCGGCTTGAACCCAGTGACGAGCGGCGGCGGCAGCAATGTGAAGGTGCCCACGTATCTCGCGATGGGTCTCGCCGTGGTGTCCACGCCGTTCGGGCTGCGAGGCTACGCGCCACTCTCCGCCGCCGTCACGAGCGCCGAGCGCGACGTCATCGCCGATGCGCTTCGGGCACGTCCGCGCGGCTGGGCGGCACGCGGCGAGGCGGCGCCCGCAGCACTCGGCGAGTACGCATGGGGAGCGCTGGGTGCGCGCCTCGCGGAGGTACTCGCGGCCCGCCGCGCCGCCATGCCTCCCGGCGCGCGCGCCGGATCGAGGGGTGCCGCCTGATGCGCGTCGCCATGATCGGGCAGAAGGGCATACCCGCCACCTACGGCGGCATCGAACGCCACGTGGACGAGATCGCGCGCCGGTTGGTCCAGCGCGGCATTCACGTGGACGTGTTCTGCCGGCTCTACTACACGCCGCCCGGGACTGAATATCACGGCATCGGCCTGCTCCGGCGCCCGAGCCTTCACACCAAGCACTTCGACACCGCGACGCACGTCGCCTGGTGCACGGTGGAATCCATATTGCGCCGCTATGACGTCGTCCACTTCCATGCGCTCGGGCCCTCGCTGTTCGCGTCGCTGCCGCGAGTCGTGGGGTCGAAGACCGTGGTCACGGTGCACGGCCTGGACTGGCAGCGCGAGAAGTGGGGCCGGGCCGCGTCGTGGGTGCTGAAGCAGTGCGAGCGCCCCGCAGCGCGATTCCCGAACCGCACCGTCGTCGTGAGCAAGACGCTGCGCGAGTACTTCCGGCACACGCACGGCATCGATGCCTCGTACATCCCGAACGGCACGCTGCTGCCCCAGCCGCGCGCCCCCAAGAAACTGCACACGCTCGGTCTCGAGCCCGGCAAGTACGTGCTGTTCGTGGGCCGGCTCGTGCCCGAGAAGGGCGTGCACTTCCTCTGCCAGGCGTTCAGCCGCATCGACACCGACATGAAGCTGGCGCTCGTGGGTGGGCTGTCGTTCTCGCAGGATTACGTGAGCCTCCTCAAGCGCTACGAGAGCGACCGCATCCGGCTCCTCGACTACGTCTTCGGCGAGGCACTCGAAGAGCTGTGGAGCAACGCATACTGCGTCGTCCAGCCCTCCACGATGGAGGGTCTCTCCATCGCGCTGCTCGAGGCGCTGTCCTACGGGCGCTGCGTGCTCGTCTCGGACATCCCGGAGAACATGGAGGTGGCGGAGGAATGCGCGCTGTCGTTCAAGAGCAAAGACGTCGAGGACTTGCGCTCGAAGCTCGAGCACCTGATCCGGCACCCCGACGAAGTGGAGCGCTTCGGCGCCCAGGCGCGCGCCCACATCCAGCAGCACTACTCGTGGGACAACGTCGCCGAGAGCACCGCGCGGCTCTACGAGGAAATGACGGGGAAGTCGCGTTGAACGTGGCGCCGCGTGACGCCCGGCGCGCCCGTGTGCTACCCCTTCGCCTTCGATGACCCCTTCGACCCCGGAGCGAGGCGCGCTCATCCTGGCAGGTGGTCGCGGCGAACGCTTCTGGCCGTGGAGCACGCCCGAGCGGCCCAAGCAGCTGCTGCCGCTTGCCACCGGCGGACGCACGCTGCTCGCCGCCACGTTCGCGCGCGCGACGCGCATCGTGCCGGCGGCGAACGTGGTGGTCATGACGGCGCTGCCACTGGTCGAGGCGTGCCGCCGCGAGTGCCCGGGCGCGATCGTCGTGGGAGAGCCCGTGGGGCGGAACACGGCACCAGCCATCGCCGCCGCGGCCTCATTCTTCCCGGAGGGTACGGCGTTCGCTGTCCTGCCTTCCGACCACACCATCGGCGACGAGGCTGCGTTCGAGGCGGACATGAAGCGTGCATTCGACATCGCGACGCGTGAGCCGCTGCTCGTGACGTTCGGCATCAGGCCTGCGCAGCCTGAGACCAACTTCGGCTACCTCAAGCGCGGCGCCAGGCTGGGGGAGCGCTACTTCCGCGTGGCGCAGTTCACCGAGAAGCCGGACCTGGCCCGCGCCACCGCGTGGGTGGCGAGCGGCGAGTACCTGTGGAACAGCGGCATGTTCGTGTGGGGCAAGCGCACGTTTCGAGACGCGCTCGAGGCGGGCCGCCCAGCCATTGCCGAGGCCCTGGCCGGACTCTCGTTCCGTGCGGGAGAGGAGCGCGCGTTCGAGGCCGCGCTCGTCGAGCGCTTCGCGCCAGTGGAGTCCGTGTCCGTGGACTACGCCGTGCTCGAGGCAGCGCCGAACGTGGTGATGATCGAGGCGGCGTTCGACTGGGACGACCTCGGTAGCTGGGGCGCCTGGGCCCGCCGCCAGCCCCGGGACGCGCGCGGCAACGTCACCTGGGGGGACGCCGTACCCGTGGATTGCGACGACTGCGTCGTGGTGGGCGACGGGACCCCTGCCGCTCCGTTGGGGCTTTCCGATATGGTGGTGGTTGCCACACCGAACGGCACGCTCGTGTGCCGGCGGCAGGACACAGAGCAGGTGCGGCGCGTCACCGAGGCGGTGCGCGCGCGCGGGGGCAAGTCATGATCGTTGGCCGCGTGCGAAGCGCTTGGGGAGCAGGGCTCGGCGCCGCGAGCCTCGTCGTGGCGCTCGCGGGCTGCGCGCCGATGCCGCCGCCATTCAGTGGCAATGCTCCGCCGACTGCGCCACCCTCGCCGGCGCCCTCCAGCGCCGCGCCGTCCACTTCCAGTCCGCGCCGCGAGCCCGCGCCGAGTTCCGCGGCGCTGGATTCCACACCGTCTCGAGACGCCGAGCGCGTGCTCGCCACCATTCCCGAGCCGTTGACCGTCGCGCAGCAGGTGGCGCCGCCCGCGCGTGACACAGCCGCGGTGCGTCGCACCGTTCCGGCGCCGGAGGCGGCCTACGACACGCTGCGCGCAGACCGGTCCAGCGAGGACGGTGGCGCGGTACCGGTGCCAGCGCCGACGCCCACGCTTCACACGCCGCAGCCGGTGACGTTCGCACTTCCAGAAAGCTCGGCCACGAAGCCCGCCACGAGCCCGCCGCCTGCGGCGTCTCCCGCGCCGGTGACGCCGTCCGCGCCCACGACCGCCGCGCACACGGGTGACTGCTGGCGGCTCCAGGTGGCGGCACCCGCCGAGCGTCCCAAGGCCGAGTCGCGACTCGCCGCCGCGCAATCCCTGCTGCTCGTGCCCATGGTGATCGAGCGCGAGAAGGGACTGTTCAAGGTGCGCACGCGCGACTGCCTGACGCGCGAAGCGGCGGACGCGTTGAAGAAACGCGCGACGGATACCGGGTTCGCGGGCTCGTTCGTCTTGAAGAGCACTCCCGTTTGATGAGCCGACGGCTCGTCCTCTACGAAGACCGTCACTGGCGATCGCTCCGCCCGCTCACCGATCTGCTTCCGGTGCCTGCGCTGGCGTTCGGCGCGTCGGACCTCGCACGGCGCTGGCTGGCGTCCGCCCGGCTGCCGCTCGCGGCGATCGAGGCTCGCACCGGCGCGATGGCCGGCTGGCACGCAGCCCCGGCGCTCGACGCCACGCCCGCGACGGCCAGCGACGAGGCCATCGTCGTGAACGCGGCCGCGCTGCCCGGCGCCTGGTTCGAGGTGGCACTCGAATGGCGCTCGCCGGCCCTGTGGCTCGCCGACGGACGCATCGCCGGCGCTCGGCTGCCGCACGCGTCGCTCCGCGGCGGACTGGGCCGTGGTGAGGACTTCGAGACGGTGCTGCTCGGCCTTGCCCTCCCCGCGCTCGCGGTGGACGCCGCGTTCATCACCTGGCCATGGGAGTTGATGGCGCGCAATGCCGACGCCATCGCGGCGGACCTCGCGCGCACGACGCCGGCCGTGAAGGGCGCCGTCCACCGACTCGCATGCCTCGAGTCGCCCGAACGGATCCTCATCGAGGAAGGGGCCACCGTCGGGCCGTTCGCGGTGCTCGACGCCGCGGCGGGCCCGATCCTCGTCTCGCGCGGCGCGAGCATCGACGCCCACTCGGTCGTGCGCGGGCCCTGTGTCGTCGGCCGTGGAACGCAGCTCCTGGGGGGCGTGGTCTCGGGTTCGACGTTCGGACCCGAGTGCCGGGTGGCGGGCGAGGTGGAAGCGAGCGTGTGGCAGGGCTACGCCAACAAGCGCCACCATGGTTTCGTGGGCCACAGCGTGATCGGGGAGTGGGTGAATCTGGGCGCGCTCACCACCACCAGCGACTTGAAGAACAACTACGGGAACGTGCGTGTGTGGGTCGATGGCCACGAGGTGGATTCAGGTTCGCCCAAGGTGGGCGCGTTCGTGGGCGCGCACGTGAAGACCGGCATCGGCTCGCTGCTCCCGACCGGCGCGAGCGTGGGCACCGGCGCCAACCTGTTCGGAGGCGGCCGGTTCGCGCCGAAGCAGATCGCCTCGTTCGCGTGGTGGGACGGCGAGCGGTTCCTCGAGCACGAGCTCGAGCGCTGCGTCGCCACGGCGCGCGTGGCGATGGGCCGGCGCGAGCGCGTGCTCGCACCCGCGGCAGAGGCGGCGCTGCGAGCGCTGCACGGGGCCACGGCGAGGGAGCGGCGGGCGGCGAGCAGCTCGGCGGCGTGATGGGCGCGGCCGACGGGCGGGAAGCGCGAACGCCGATGACCAAGTCCCCGCCCGCGTGCCACATGACTCCCGGCTCTCGTCCGCATTCTCCTTGCATTTGCTTGACCCTGACCGAGCACGCTTCCTAGACTCACGCGGCTTGCGCCGCCACACCGAGACAGATCCCAGGGTCACCCGCGCATCACGGCGCGAGCCTGGGTTCGTGAGGGAGGGTGTGCTGAAACGAGACGAGGTGCGTCCGGCGCCCGCGGTCCACTTGGGCTGGATGAGCTTGCTGGCCGCGGCGGCAGGTGCGGTCGCGGTGGTCCTCCTGCGCCAGGATCCGTTCGCGAACCCCGACAGCCACGCCTTCGAGGCCCTCGCGCGATCGCTACTCGCCGGGCACGGGTTCGTCTATCGCGAGCCCATGTTCCCGAGCCTCCCGCTCTACGCATTCCGCTCGCCGGGATACAGCGCGTTCCTGGCGCTTGGGCTGATGTGGGGCGTCGGCGCTGCCGTGGCCCTGCAGGGCGCCCTACACGGGGTATCGGCGGCGCTGCTCAGCGGTCTCGCGCGCCGCTGGGCCGGGGAGCGCGCGGCGTGGATCGCGTTCGCGCTCGGCCTCGCGTGGCCCGCCGGTTGGTTCTACGCCGGCCAGTTGCTGAGCGAGTCGTTCTTCGAGTTCACGATGATCCTCACGGTGTGGCTGGCGCTGGGTGCCGCTTCCAGGAGGAGCCTGGCCTGGGCTGCCATCACCGGCGTCGTGGCCACGATCTCGTTTCTCACGCGGCCCACCGGCCTCGGCCCGGTCGCCGTGATCGCGGGCTGGCTCGCGTTGCGCTTCCCCCGCGGGGCGCTCGCGATGGTGCTGGCCGCCGTGGTGGTCTGGCTGCCGTGGCCGATCCGGAACTATGCGCGACTGCATGCGTTCGTGCCGTTTCAGACCATGGGGGGCGTCGCGCTCTACGACAGCCATAGCGAACAATCGCCGGACGTGGCGTGGGACTTCATGGCCCAGCATCCCGAGCTGGGGGAGGTGGGGCTCGAGCGCCACTTCGCGCGCGCGACGGTCGACATCGTTCGTGGCGATCCCGCGGGTTTCGCCTTGCGCGTGGAGCGCGCGGCGATCCAATACGTAGGCCCCCTCGACCGGCGTCGCGGCACGTGGCTCCACCGCTTCGCGATGCTCGCGCTCCTGCCCGCGCTCGCCTGGGGCCGGTGGCGCCGCCGGCTCGCGCTGCCGGCCGCGCTGTGGGCCGCCTTCGGCGTGCTGCTCGTGCCGATCGTGGTGAACGAGCGCTACCGCTTCCCCTCGGAGTGGTGCGTGATCGTGGCCGCGGCGCTGGGGCTCACGGCCGCGTGGGAGCGCTGGGGCGGGCGGCGCACGGCAGCCCTGGCGGCCGCGGGCCTCGCCTCGGCGATCGCGTTCACGCTGCTCGTCGCCCGGACCTAGCCCGGACCCAGTCCAGCCATTCTGGCGCCGCTGCAAGCTCGCGCCAGCGGAGGAAGCCGCGCTGCGTGCCCTGCACGCGGCCACCGCGGGCGAACGGCGCGGCACCGCGGCGGCCGGGCGGGCCTGGATCTCTGCCCCGCGCGGACTCGCCTCAATGCGATCCGCACGCAGCCCGCCTGATATTTACATCCGGCGGCCGAAATCCTGTGGTCCACCGCTATCCGTCGTGGGACGCTGCGAGTACAGGCTGCAGGGAGATCGCGTGTGCCGAGCGCCTGCCTGGTGCCGTGGGGCCATCGCGTCGAACGGAACAAGCCGAAGCCCCGAGAGGTGCTTTTTGTGAGATCTCCACACTGGTTCCTGTTCTCCGCGCTTTCGCTGCCATCCTTGGCAACGGCTTGGCCCAATAGTCCCTTGGTTAACGTGCCCGTGTGCACGGCGCCCCAGTCCCAGCAAGGCGCGAGAGCGGTCGAGGACGGGGCGGGCGGCGCGATCGTCGCATGGGAAGCGTACGGGTCGGGCGGGATCCACGGCGTCTTCTCTCAGCATCTGCTCGCCTCCGGTGTGGTGGATCCGGC
Organism: Candidatus Eiseniibacteriota bacterium; assembly: GCA_023249845.1. Classification (GTDB taxonomy): domain Bacteria; phylum Eisenbacteria; class RBG-16-71-46; order RBG-16-71-46; family RBG-16-71-46; genus JAIOPA01. The sequence goes on along the minus strand of JAHFBW010000017.1, from coordinate 7,963 downwards.
TTGGCCAGCGGACGGCGCACCGCTCTGCAGCGCCCTCTACGGAGGATTGCCGGCGATCGCAAGCGACGGGGCGGGCGGCGCGACCGTCACCTGGACCGATGCCCGTACGGGGAACTACGACGTGTATGCGCAGCGCATCCTTGCGAGCGGGGAAGTCGACCCCGCCTGGCCGGCGGACGGGCTGCCGGTCTGCGTGGCTGGGGATCGACAGGGGAATCCGACCATCGTCTCGGATGGCCAGAACGGCGCCATCATCACGTGGGAGGACTTTCGCGACGGAAGCGACTACGACGTCTACGCCCAGCGGGTCCTCGCGAGTGGCACGGTGGATCCTGGCTGGCCCGTGAACGGGCGCGCTCTGTGCACGAGTGCCTACCAACAGTCGAATCCCAGGATCGTTCCCGATGATTCGGGAGGCGCGATCGTCACCTGGCGCGACAGCCGCAGTCTCACCGACTTCGATCCTTACGTGCAGCGGATCGATGGTGCCGGCGCGGTGCTGTGGACGCTCGGCGGCGTGCGGCTCTGCTCCAACCCGTCCGACCAGTACTGGCCGGACCTCGTTCCGGACGGGAAGGGCGGAGCGATCGTGGTCTGGAATGACTACCGAAATGGAGCCGGAGACATATACGCACAGCGCGTGAACCCAGTCGGGAATGTCCAGTGGACGGTGGATGGCGTCGTGGTCTGTGACAATCCCCTCAGCCAAAGCTTCTTCTTCTACTCGCAGATCGCATCGGACCGTCAGGGTGGCGTGATCGTCTCGTGGGTGGATGCCGGGGACCTCGTTCGTGCTCAGCGGGTGAGCGGATCCGGAGCACGGCAGTGGTCACCGACCGGCGTGGCGCTGTGCACGGCACCCAGCGAGCAAGGGCCGCCCTTCCCGATTCCGGACGGCGCGGGGGGCGCCATCGTGGCGTGGGTCGACCTGCGAGTCCCCAACCCGGACCCGGACTTGAACGCCCCGGACATCTATGCGCAGCGCGTGCGCGCGGATGGAACGGTGGATTGGCCATTGGACGGGCTCGCGATCTGTGCCGCCGAAGCTGCCCAAGACAATCCGACCTTGATTCCCGACCAACATGGTGGAGTCATCGCGTTCTGGGATGACGGTCGAAATGGCTGGAGCGACATCTATGCCCAGCGCGTCGACACTTCGGGGGTCCTTGGCGAGCCCGTGGTCAGCGTCGTGGAAGACCGCCCGGCTGGCCCGGATCTGTCTGGCGTGTGGCCGAACCCCGTGGCCAACCATTGGCTCAGGATTCGCTTTGTGCTGACCGGCACGTCGGTCGCCACTCTCGAGTTGCTCGATGTCATGGGCCGAGTCGTGGAGGCGAGAGAAGTGGGCTCGCTCGGAGCCGGAGAACACACCGTCGAACTCCGGTCCTCCGCATCGCTCGCTCCCGGGCTCTACCTCGTTCGCCTGCGAACGGAGGGGGCGGTCCGGACTCGAAGTGTGACGGTCCTCGGGCCCTGACCACATCCCCTCGCCCGGACGACCAGGGATGGGAAGAACCGGCGGGGCGAGCGAGTCGGAGTGGTTGGTAGCGGCGCAGCGTACACGCTAGACTCACTGGGTTTGCACCCGATTGTGTGCCTCTCTCGCGAGGAGTCGAATGCCCGAACTGCGCAAGGATCCCGTCGTCGGCCGCTGGGTGATCATCTCCACCGAGCGGAGCCGCCGCCCGGGACACTTCACTCCGGAAGCCCCGAACGGCCTGGGGGCGAACTCGCCGTTCAGCGAGGGGCGCGAGGACATGACCCCGCCCGAGGTCTACGCCGAGCGGGCGAACGGCGGCGCCAAGGACTCTCCGGGCTGGAGCGTGCGCGTGGTGCCGAACAAGTTCCCGGCTCTCGAGATCGAGGGCACGCTGGACCGCCGCGGCGAGGGGCTCTACGACAAGATGAACGGCGTGGGCGCGCACGAGGTGGTCATCGAGACCCCGGATCCCGCGCGCCAGTTCGCGGACCTGCCGGCGGAGCAGATCCAGCGCGTCCTGATCGCGTGGCGCGAGCGCATGCTGGATCTGAAGAACGACTCGCGGCTCCGCTACGCGCTCGTGTTCAAGAACCATGGCGCGGGGGCGGGCGCCACGCTCGAGCACTCGCACAGCCAGATCATCGCCACGCCCATCATCCCGCGCATGGTGCAGGAGGAGCTCGACGGCTCGCGGCGCTACTTCGAGTTGAAGGAGCGCCCGGTGTTCTCGGACATCATCGACCAGGAGACGGGCGAGGGGCAGGGCCGCCGCGTCGTCGTGCGAAGCCCTCGCTACATCGCGCTGGCGCCGTTCGCGCCGCGCTTCCCGTTCGAGACCTGGATCCTGCCCATGGCGCGCCGGGCCGCGTACCACACCATCGACGACCCGGACGAGATGCTCGAGCTGGCGGGGATCCTGAAGGACACGCTTGGCCGGCTGAACGCGGCGCTCGATTCGCCGCCCTACAACCTGGTGCTACACACGGCGCCGCTCGCCGAGCCGGATGTGCCGTACTATCACTGGCACCTCGAGATCATGCCCAAGCTGACGCGTGTCGCGGGCTTCGAGATCGGCAGCGGCTTCTACATCAATCCCACCCCACCCGAGGACGCGGCCCAATACCTGCGCGACGTCGGCGCCCGCGCCTGAAGCCGCCGGCCTCATGAGGACGCCCCTCTCGGTGGTTCACCTGGCGAGCGAGATAGCTCCGTTCGCGAAGGTGGGAGGCTTGGGCGACGTCGTGGCTGCACTCTCCGCCGAGCAGGTGCGGCGCGGCCATCGCGTCGTGGTCGCGATCCCGCACTGGCGCGACCTCTCGCTGCCCGCGAGCTGGAAGCTCTCCGACCTCTCCGGCACGCGCGTGCCGTGGGGCATGGGCGACGAGCCCGCGCGCTTCACGATGGCGGAAGGTCCGGACGACATGCCGAGCGTGCTGCTCGTGGACCACGCGGGCGACCGACGCTTCTTCCACCGGCCGGGCTTCTATGACGATCCGCAGACGCACGAAGGCTACCCGGACAACGCCGAGCGCTTCCTGTTCTTCACGCGCGCCGCGCTCGAGGCCATCAAGGGTTTCGGCGAGCCGTTCGACGTGCTGCACGCGCACGACCAGCAGGCGGCGTGGGCGCCCTGCTTCATGCGCACGCACGACGCCGAGGACTATGCCTGGTCGGGCACCGCGAGCATCTTCACGATCCACAATCTCGGCTACCAGGGCATCGTGGATCCGTGGGTGCTTGGGCTCGCGGGCTTTCCGCGCAGCATGTTCTTCCCGCACAGCCCGTTCGAATACCACGGGCGCGTGAACTTCATGAAAGTCGGCATCCTGTTCGCCGACCTGGTCTCCACCGTGAGCCCGACGTATGCGCGCGAGATCCAGACCGGAGGCGAATACGGTTACGGCCTGGAGGGCGTGCTGCGTCGGCGCACCGGCGACGTGCGCGGCATCCTGAACGGCATCGACGACCACGACTGGGACCCGGCCTCGGACCGCTGGTTGCCGGCGCAGTTCGACCGCGAGAACCTCGCCGGGAAGGCCGCCTGCCGCCGCGCGCTGGCGCTCGAGAGCGGTTTCCCGATGGATCCGGACTGGCCCATCGTCGGCATGGTCACGCGGCTCGTGGAACAGAAGGGGCTGGACCTGCTCGAGGCCGCCGAGCGCGCGCTCTGCGACCTGCCGGCGCGCTTCGTCGTGCTCGGCGTGGGCTCACCGCGCTACATGGAGTTCCTGCGCCGGCTCGCCGATGAGCGGCCCTGGCAGTGGAGCTTCGAGACCGCCTACGACGAGGGGCTGGCCCATCGCATCGAGGCCGGTTCCGACCTGTTCCTGATGCCGTCGCGCTACGAGCCGTGCGGGCTGAATCAGATGTATTCGCTGCGCTACGGCACGGTGCCCGTGGTGCGTGCCACGGGCGGGCTCGCCGACACGGTGCGCGAGTTCGACCCCATCACGCGCGACGGGAACGGCTTCGTGTTCGAGAACTTCTTGGGCGACGAGATGGTGATGGCGCTGCGACGCGCGCTCGCGGCACATTCGGAGCGCGAGCTGTGGCGCGCGGTGCAACGCAACGGCATGGCGCGCGACTGGAGCTGGCGCGTGGCGGCCGACGGCTACGACCGGCTCTATGCCGAGGCGCTCGAACGTGTCTCGGGTGGCCGCATCCCCACGCTCGAGAGCGTGCAAGACACGTTCTAGCCTGACCGCGTTTCGAGCCCATGCCCGTGCTCGGAGCGCGCGTTCAGCCGCTCGTCAGCGTTCGAGAGCACCCGCTTCTGGATCCGCAGTCGCGCGCGGTCCGCCGTACCCCGCGAGCGTCAGCTTGGACAACACCTGGTCGAACTCGCCGATCGCGCGGCCGATGATCGCGCCGGTGTCGTCCACCGCGTCCGCCTCGGCGTGGACGCGAATGCGCACCAGTCCCGCGCGTCCATACCAGAAGTGCACCTCGTCGCGTGGGCCGTAGAGCTCCGAGAGCCCGCGGAGATTCCATGCGGAGACATGGCCGATCGGCAGCATCAAGTCGTCCCGCCCGACGACAACGCGGGCGAATCGGGGCGACTCGCGAACCAGCCAGCGTGCGCCCACGTGGAGCGGGTAGCGGAGCAGCGTGATCTCGCCGGATTCCGCGTCGCTCGTGGCATAGCTGCCGCCCCGTCCGGCCTGCTCCATGCGCACGAGCCGCTCGGCCGCTCGTCGCGCGGCCGCCTGGAACGCCGCCCGCTGTGGTGCACTCTCGAGCGCATGATCCAATGCGAGGATCGTGGCGGTCATCACCGCCTGCGCCGCCCCGCTCACGGGCTGATCGCGCGACGCGGTGGTGAGTCTCATGAGGTCCAGGTTGTAGAGCCCGCTCCGATCCTGCCGAAGCGCGAACTGGGGTGGCTGGGGCGCGGCCGCCACCCTCGGGTCGTACTCGGACTGAAGGAAATAGTCGCGCGCGCCGATCGTGGCCAGGGCCACGAGCTCGGAACTCCAGAAGTCGTCCCGCTCGGAGACCGTGGGATCGCCCTGGTCGGGGATCGTCGTGATGCGCGCATGGAGGTCGTAGTCCCAGCGGTTGCCCACCGCCAGCGGATAACTCGCCTCGCGCCGCAACATGCGCTGACTCACAGCGGCCGGCTCGTCACCCGGGTCTTGCCCGCCCGAGAAGAACGAGCCCGCGCCCGAGCCAGCGAACGGTTGGGTGGTGCTCGTCGCGTATCGCCGGCAGCCTGCGGCGAGAGGGAGCGAGAGGATCGTGAGCAGCGCGAGCATGCGCGCGGGAGTCTTATTCGCGCGCGAGTGACGAATGAGCGGGGGCGCGTTCAATGTGGCCTCCGGAACCGATGTCGGTCGTGTGGCGGCCCGGTCCATCGCTGGGAGCATACTCCTCGCGGTGCTGCGAAAAAGCGCGCATTTCTGGCCCGCTCAGCCCTCGAGAAACGCCGCGTGGAGCGCCCGCACGGCCTCCTCCACCCGCGCGGACTCCACCCGGAACACCAGTGCCGCCGGCGTCACACGCAACGCCACGAGCGAGACGCCCGCCCGCTCGAGTGCGCGCTCGGCCCGGGCCGCTTCGGCGGCACCCAGCCCCAGGCCCACGAGCGACACGAAGCCCGCATCGTGCACCACGTCCAGTCGCCACTCGCCCCCAGGGCCGCGCACCTCGCGGAATCGCGCCTGCAGCGCCTCGACGTCGTCGCGGCTCCCCATCCACACGAGAGCGCCATGCGTGTCGTCGGCCTGCTCGTGCGCGACCAGTTCGAGCGCGGGGTACTGCTCCGCCACGGCTTCCAGGATGCCGCGTGCCTCGCCCCGGCCTCCGGCGTTGCCCTCGGCGATGGCGAGTGAGACCTGCGCGCGATGCGTGACCGCTTCGACTCGGGGTGCTTCCACGATCTCCTCCATGATGTCGGTGCCGGGGGCGTCCCGGAACGACGAGCGTACCGCGAGCGGCACGCGTTCGCGCGCGGCCAGGTCCACCGAGCGGGCATGCAGCACGCGGCCGCCCAGGTGAGCGAGCGCGGAACACACACGGTAGCCCATGCGTGACACGAGCCGCGCGGCGGGCGCGATGCGAGGGTCGGCGGTGAACACGCCGTCCACGTCGGTGAAGATCTCGCAGCGTGCGCAGCCGAGCGCCGCCGCGAGCGCCACCGCGGTGGTGTCGCTGCCACCACGGCCGAGTGTCGTGATCTCCTTGGTCACGGGCGACACGCCCTGGAAGCCAGCGACGATCACGACCTGGCCGGCCTCGAGCGCGGCGCGGATGCGCTCGGGTCTCACGCCCACGATGCGCGCGCTGGCGTGCGCCTCGTCGGTCAGGATGCCGCTCTGCGAGCCGGTGAACGAGATCGCGCTCACGCCGAGGTCGTGTAGCGCCATCGCGAGCAGCGCCATGGACACGCGCTCGCCCGTCGTGAGCAGCATGTCCATCTCACGGCGAGAGGGTCGGGGAGAGACTTGGTGCGCGAGTGCGATCAGGTCGTCGGTGGTGTCGCCCATCGCGCTCACGACGACCACCATCGCGTGGCCCGCGTCGCGCGCGGCCGCGACGCGGTGCGCCACGGCCCGGATGCGATCCGGGCCGTTCACCGACGTGCCGCCGTACTTGTGCACGAGGACGTTCACGCGCGGAGGGATAGACGCTCGCGACACGCCGCGCAAGCGCACGGAAAGCGCGAGCGGCGCGTCGCGCAGGCCTTGACGGCCGCGGCGCGCAAACCGTATGGTCCCCGCCGCTCGTGAACTGCGGAAGTAGCTCAGCCCGGTAGAGCATCACCTTGCCAAGGTGAGGGTCGGGGGTTCGAATCCCCTCTTCCGCTCCATGCGTACGGGCCGGCTCCCGCCGGCCCGTGCCTTTTTTTCAGGAGGATCCCATGGGCGCCCCTGTGCCGGGCAGCCCCGGCGGACCGGCCGCCGTGGAACGCGCGATCGCCGAGCTGATCCGCGCTTTGGGGCTGGACGTGGCCCGGGAGCCCGAGCTGGAGCAGACGCCGGCGCGCGTGGCCGACTTCTACCGCGAGGCACTCTCCGGCCTCGAGCCGTCGAACCATCCCGATCTCGCCACGTTCCCGCACTCCGGCCAGGGCGACCTGGTCGTGGTTCGCGATCTGGCGTTCCACTCGCTTTGCGTGCACCACTTCGTGCCATTCTTCGGCCGCGCGCTCGTCGCCTATCTGCCCGGCGAGACGCTGGTGGGGATCAGCGCGGCGGCAAGGCTGCTCGAGCACTACTCGCGCCGGCCGCAGCTTCAAGAACGACTGGGCCAGCAGGTGGCGGACCACCTGCACGACCTGATCCGCCCGCGCGGCGTCGCCGTGGTGCTCGAAGCCCGCCACCTGTGCATGGAGATGCGGGGCATCCGCAAGCGCGGCACGGTGGAGACACGGGCGCTTCGCGGCGAGCTGGCCGATCCGCGATGGGCCGAGGCGCTCCGCCTCCCACCCGAGCGCTGACCGGGACGACGTGAACCCCAGGTCCACGGTGAGCGTGATCGTCGTGACGCGGGGCCGGCCGCGGTTGCTGGCCGACGCGCTCGCCAGCGTTGCTGCACAATCCCTGCCGCCGCTCGAGGTGCGCGTCGGCGACGACGGCGGCGGAAGCTCGGTTGGTGTGGCGGAGAAGGTGCCTTTGCTGGAACTGACGTGGCTGCCACTCGACTGCGGCCAAGCCGGGACCGCACGCAACGCGGCCGCGGCGGGCGCCACCGGCGACGTGCTCGCGTTCCTTGATGACGACGACTTGTGGCGCGCCGACCACTTGCAGGGGCTCGCCCGCGCGTTCGACGACCCCGGCGTGGGCCTGGCCTGGCGCGACTGCGACGTGGTCCGTGAGGCGGTGCGGTCCGATGGCGAGCGCGTGGTGCTCGATCGCCGCACGCTCGCGCGCGACTGGGACGACGCCCTCATGCGCTCGGACGATTACCTGCCACCCAGCGCGGTCGGCATCCGGCGTTCGGTGTTCGAGACGGTCGGGGGATTCGACACCAGCTTTCGCTACA
>JAHFBW010000216.1 GCA_023249845.1 Candidatus Eiseniibacteriota bacterium | reverse complement strand
CACGGCAAGGCGGAGTACTTCTCTGGCGGTGTCGAGGGCGCGCTCATCGTGCTCGGAGCGATCGGCATCGCCGTCGCCGCGATCCAACGGCTGATCTCACCGCGACCGCTCGAGCAGGTCGGCCTGGGGCTCGCGGTCTCCGCGACGGCGGCGGCGATCAACCTGGTCGTCGCGATCGTGCTCATGCGTGCCGGGCGAAGGAACGGCTCGCTCACGCTCGAGGCGAGCGCCCACCATCTCTATAGCGACGTGTGGACGTCGCTCGGCGTGTTCGCGGGCGTGGGTGCGGTCGTGCTCACCGGCCAGCAGCGGCTGGACCCGATCGTGGGGCTCCTGGTCTCGGCGAACATCCTGCGCACAGGTTGGAGCATCGGGCGGCGCGCGGTGACCGGGTTGATGGACGCGTCCCTCGAAGGCCATGAGCTCGAGGCACTCCACAACGCGCTCGCACCACACATCGTGGCGCCCGTCCAGGTGCACGCGCTTCGCTCGCGGCGATCCGGCGTGCGGCGCTTCGTGTCCATGCACGTGCTGGTGCCGGGGAAGTGGACGGTGCACCGCGGCCACCACCTGCTCGAGAGGATCGAGTTGGACATCCGGGATGCGCTCCCGAACGTCACGGTACTCACACACCTGGAATCGCTCGACGATCCCGCGTCGTGGGACGACATGTCGCTCGATCGAGGGGCCGGAGCCATCACGGCAGCGCAACCGTCGCGCGAGAGTTAGGACCGCTGCCGCGGTCCGCTCCAGGGCAAAAAAACAAGACCCGGCGCCGAGTGCTCGGCGCCGGGTCTCGTGCGAATACGATCTACCGGAAGCGGGCCTTGAGCGAGCCCCACGTCGTCTTGTTCACGGGCGTCGGGTTCACCGACTCGAGGAACAGCACGGCGTCGTCGAAGTCATAGTCCGAGCCCTGGCTGGTGGTGAGGTCCTCCCAGCACAGCCACCAGGAACCCGAGTTGAGGCCGGTGCCCGCGTAGGTGAGCGCCTGGGCCAGGCTGCCGGGATTGCGGCCGTCCTGCGTGAAGAACGTGAGCCCAGGGTTCTGCTGGAGGTAGAACCCAAAGTCGTTCTTGTCTGCGCCAAGGTAGGTGGTCGTGCCTTGCAGCGCGGCGCTGGCGTCGAACAGGTTCACGATGACGCGGACCGGCGCCGTGCGGAACGAGGCCACCGCGAACCAGCCGCTGGTCGCGGCGCCCGGGAACACCTGGTAGAGCGGCGGAGCGACGAGGCCGGCGTTGTAGATGCCATATGCGTTGCTGCCGGCGTTGCCGGCCAGCTCAACCTGGATCGTGAACGTGCTGTTGTTGGAAACAGTCGAGGCCCAACGCTGCACGTCCACCTGATCGGTGCCGACATTGATGCTCTCGCCGACACTGTTCAGGTAACCTTGAAGGCTGCCACCGTTCACCGTGACCTGGGGTACGCGCAGAGCGGCGAACGCCGTGCCAGCAAGCGCGACCAGCGCGAACGCGCCCACGAGAATCGTAACGGAACGCTTCATGTGCAGCCCTCCTCAGGTGATGCGGCGAAGTTCCCGGACCGTCGAAGCATCCAAAGGTGCGGTGCGGTTCACACATCCTGTGGGACGCACGACCCGCTCGTACCGGGCACATTCACTGGCTGGGGGGGGCGGGACCTGATTGTCCCGACGCCGAGTTCCTGTGCTCTCTACGTCGGTAAGATAGCGGCTCGTCATGCGAATTGGAACAGGATAATCAGTGAAAGTGGTACCTATGCGAGTGGGGAGGCAGTCCTGAACTCGCCGCCAAGCACTTACGGCGTGCCGCCTTGTGGTGCGACATGAATCCGGCCGAGGGGCTCGGCGTCGGGACCGAGAGTGGTACCTTCGGTCCATCCAGTCCGTCCCGCCTCGGAGGGCCACGAAGCGCGCCGGACGCGTCGGCGGCCTGCTTCACACCAACTTCAGCCTGGAGCAGGATGCGGACATGCCACCCTCCTCGCGGTCGAAGCGCGCCTCGCCGCCACCCGACGATGAGGACCGAGCGCGTGCCGCGGAGGCCACGGCTTTCGCCGAAGCCCTGAACGCGTTCGAGCAGGTGGAAGCTCGCGCGGCGCCGCCGCCTGCCGCGAGGCGATCACCCTCCGTGGCCCCCCGCCTCGGTTCGCGCGTACGTGGTCGCATCGTCTCGATCGCGGCGGACGCGATCCTGCTCGACATCGGGTCTAGGAGCGAGGCGGTGGCGGACGCGCGCGAGTTCCGGGACGAGTCCGGCGTCTCCAAGGTGAGCCTCGGCGATACGCTCGAACTCCACGTCGTGGAAGTCGGCGAGCCGCTGGTGCTGGCGCGGGCTGCCCGGCGGCACGGGCGCCCGTCGCTGGAAGCGCTTCGCCAGGCACGCGTCTCGGGCTTGCCGGTTCGTGGAAAAGTGACTGCGGTCAATACCGGCGGACTCGCGGTGGACGTGGACGGTGTGCGCGCGTTCTGCCCGCGCTCGCAGGTGGACGAACAGCGCATCGAGGACGTGTCACCTTACGTCGGCCGCGTGCTCGAGTTCCTCGTCACCGAGGTGGAGGAGTCCCGCGCGCGCGTCGTCGTGAGCCGGCGCGCGTTCCTCATGCAACAGCGCAGCGAACGCGAGCGGGAGCGTGTCGCCTCACTCGCTCCCGGGCAGGAGCACGAGGGCACCGTCACGCGGCTCGAGCCGTTCGGCGTGTTCGTGGACCTGGGCGGCGCCGAGGGAATGGTGCACATCTCCGAACTCTCGCACGCGCGTGTGCAGCATCCGAGGGACGTGGTGTCCGCGGGCGACCGTGTGAAGGTGCGCGTGCTGGCCGTCGAGCCCGGGCGAGACCGGCGGCCGCGCGTGTCTCTGTCGCTGCGCGCCACGACCCCCGATCCATGGGCCGCCGCTGCCGGGCGTTTCGCCGTGGGGTCGCGAGTCCCTGGGGTGGTCGTGCGGCTCGCGGACTTCGGCGCGTTCGTGAACCTTGCGCCCGGAGTGGACGGGCTCGTGCACGTGTCGCAAGCGAGCGACCGTCGGGTCCAGCACGTGCGTGACGTGCTGAGCCCCGGCCAGGCGGTGGAGGTGGTGGTGCTCGCAGTCGAACCCGAGCGGAAGCGCATCTCGCTCTCGATCAAGGACGCGCTCGAGCGCCCGGTCCAGTCTTCACGCGTGACTCGCGCCGAGCCGCGCACCGCGGCGGAGCGTTCCGCCCGCTCTTCGGCGTCGGCCCGGCCACCGGATTCCGCCGGGCCCACGCCTTCCACCCGGCCGACCACTTTCGCCCGGCCATCGACCTCCGCCGAGCCTGATGCGCTCACGCCGATGCAGCTTGCGTTTCGGAAGGCACGCGAGCAGCAGCGGCGTCGTGAGCAGGGCGAGTGAGTCCGGCTTCGATCGGTAGTTCCCAAGGAGGAATGCGCGTGCGGTACTTCGTGATCCTGCTGGCGGTCCTGACGTCGCCTTACGCCCTCGCCACGCAGGCACGCGCCGCCGAATCGCCCGCGAGCGGGCTCACGTTCACCGCTGCGCAACTCGAGGAAGCCGCCGCGCTTCGCGAGCTCGCCCTCCGCGACGACACGGGCTACGAACTGCTGCGCTCGCTCACGAGTCGCGTGGGGCCGCGCCTCGCCGGGACCCCGGGTGACGCGGCTGCCGTGGCGTGGGCCCAGGCACAGCTTCGCGCGCTCGGCTTCCAGAACGTGCACGCCGAACCGGTGCGCGTGCCGCGCTGGCAGCGCGGTGAATGCCGCGTCGAACTGCTCTCGCCATGGCCGCAGACCTGCGCCGCCGTAGCGCTTGGTGGCAGCGTCGCCACACCTGACTCGGGTGTCGAGGCGGAGGTGATCCCGGTCACCAACCTGGACGAGCTCGCGCGCATGGATTCCACGCGCATCCCGGGCCGTATCGTGTTCTTCACCGGCCGCATGGACCGCTCGGCAGACGGCAGTGGCTACGGTCGCGCGGTCACAGTGCGCGGCCGCGCCGCGGCGGAAGCCGGTCGGCGAGGCGCGCTCGCAGTGGCGATCCGCTCGGTGGGCACCGATCGCAACCGGCTCGCGCACACGGGCGCGATGCGCAACAAGCCCGGCGACACCCGCATCCCCGCCGTGGCGATCTCGAACCCCGATGCGGACCTGCTCGAGGACCAGCTGGCGAGCGGCCAGCCCGTGCGCATGCGTATTCGAAACACCTCCATGTGGGCGGACAGCGCGTGGTCGGCGAACGTGATCGGCGAGTTCCCGGGGCGGGAACGACCACGTGAGATCGTCGTGCTGGGCGCGCACTTGGACTCGTGGGACCTGGGCACCGGAGCCCACGACGACGGCGCGGGAGTCGCCATCATGTCCGCCGCGGCGCGACTCATCGGCCGAGCGCCGTTGCGCCCGCGCCGCACCGTCCGCGTCGTGCTGTTCGCGAACGAGGAGTTCGGGCTCTCGGGCGCGCGCGCGTACGCGCGCGACCATGCGGCCGAGGTCGAGCGGCACGTGTTCGGCATGGAATCCGATCTCGGGGCGTTCGCGCCGCTCGGGCTGCGCTCGCGCGTGCCTGCTGATCGGCTGTCCGCGATCCGCGCCATGCAAGGCGTGCTCACACCGCTCGGTGTCCAGTACCGCGGCAACGACGCGAGTGGCGACGCCGACGTCGGCCAGCTCGCGGCACTCGGGATCCCGGTCTGCGATCTGGACACGGATGCCTCGGAGTACTTCGACCTCCACCACACCGCGAACGACACGTTCGACAAGGTGGATCCGCTGCTCGTGCGGAGGAACGTCGCGTGCTACGCGGTGCTGGCGTGGCTGGCGGCGGACCTTCCAGGCGGATTCGGGCGCGGCCCGAAGGGCCGCTAGCTCCGTTTCGGGAGGCCTTCTTCGACGCCGCCCGGCAATTTCTTGCGTTGTGCTCGGAAGATTGCGGATGAGCCCCGGGAAGGCCGTAAGTCGTTGTCACTTAGCCGTGATGGGCGGGCGAAGTCGTTGGAAATTGGCCCGTGCGCAATTTCCCGAGCACAAGGCATTTCTTGCTGGCGCGGTCTCGAGCGCCCTGGCTAGCCGCTCCCTTCCGGGACTTGGTGCGCCGCGTTCGTGATGGCGTGCACCGCCAGCTGCGGGTCGCGCCGCTCGACGGTGCTGGCCATCACATGCGAGCTCGGAAGCCTCGAGCGGGATTTCGCGAAGGCCCGGCCCCGCGCTGGGCGCGGGGGGCAGCCGCAGGGCAGCGGGCCGCCTGGAACACCCGCCGAATAGTGGTTTGGTCCCTGATCGCCCGGTCTCATCAGGGCGGTGCCGATGCCCGGCTTGCACGCTGCAATTCGTTGCCGTGCTTGCGGCAAGGAGCGCGCGCGCTCCCCTCGCAAATGCTTGGATTGCACTGCCGGGCCATGTATCATCGGGTTGTCACGCGGAGTGACCGCAGCACTCGCATGAACGCGCACGTCTCGACGGCAACCCCCCCCGCCTCGGTTCGGTGCGTGAGCTTCGATCGCGACCGGCACCGTGCCGCCCAGCCAGGACCCCACGCTCATGCATCCGTTTCGCGTCACCGCGTCCGAGATGGTCCGCCGTGCACACTCGCTCCTCCCGGGGGGGCTCCGGGTCGCGTTCGGGCTCGTGGTGTGCGCGCTCGCGCTGGGCGCATCACCAGTGCTCGCGCTCGAGATCTCGACCACGTCGCTCGCGGCGGGGACGGCGGGAGTCGCTTACGCGCAGAGCATCGTTGGCGCGAACGGCACGGAACCCTACGCGTGGTCCGTCGCGGAAGGCGCGCTGCCGGCCGGGCTGTCTCTGGACGGCGGGACCGGCGAGGTGAGCGGCACTTCGAACGTGGCGGGGACGAGCGATTTCGTGGTCCTGGTGCAGGACGCGGTCGGGGACACGGCGTCCCGGGCGTTCTCCATCACGATCGCTGCTGCGGCGCCGGCGGCGTTGACGTTCGAGGTCCAGCCGAGTGCGGTGCTGGCCGGCGCGACGATGTCGCCGGCGGTGCAGGTGAAGGTGGCAGACGCGTTCGGGAACGCGGTCGCGAGCGAGCTGGTGTCGCTGGCCCTCATCGGCTCGGGCGCGCTCACGGGCGGCGGTGCGGTGGCGACGGACGGCTCGGGCCTGGCGAGCTTCTCCGG
>JAHFBW010000016.1 GCA_023249845.1 Candidatus Eiseniibacteriota bacterium | reverse complement strand
TGGACGGCGGCGAAGCGCGGAAGCTCACCGACCTGCCGCTGGGCGCGTTCGACCCGCGCTGGCTACCCGACGGCTCGGGCATCCTGTTCGCCGCGCCGCTCGTCAAAGGTCACCTCGATCCCGAGCGCACCGCGGCGGAGCTCAAGCGTCGCGCCGAGGACCCGGTGAAGGCGCATGCCACCGAGGAGCGCCTGTATCGCTTCTGGGACACGTGGCTCACCACGGGCGAGGTCCCGCACCTGTTCCGCTTCGACCTGGAGCGCGAGACGCTCACCGACCTCACGCCGGAGTCCACGCTGTGGTTGGACTGGATGGAGCCTTCGGGCCACTACGACGTGAGCCCGGACGGCCGCGAGGTCGCGTTCGCGGGAATCTCGTTCGACTCCGAGCGGTCGCTCATCGCGATCCGCATCTATACGGTGCCCACGAACGGCGGAGCGATGACCTGCGTGACGGCCGGTCACCCGGCCGAGGACCTGCGACCACGCTACTCGCCCGACGGCAAGCACCTGCTCTACGGCATGACGCACGATCCCGAGTTCTACGCTGACCGGCCGCGCCTCATGCGGATGGATCGTGCGAGCGGCAAGCACGAGGAGTGGCTCGGGAACTGGGACTTGATCCCGACGCACTGGGAGTACGCGGCCGACGGCACCTTGCTGTTCGAGGCGGAGCAGGACGCGCGGCTGCGATTGTTCGCGTGGAAGGGGGAGGGCGAACCCAAGGCGCTCACCACCGACGGCAGCGTCTCGGGCACCGTGCCGCTGGCCGGCGGGAAGCTGGCGTTCGTGCACCAGAACATGGTGACGCCATCCGAGGTGCGGGTGATGCCGCAGGCGGGCGGTACCGCGCAGCGTGTCACGCAGTTCACCGATGACGGCGCGTCGTTCTATCACACCGGCGAGGTGCGCGAGATGTACTTCGAGGGCTCGCGTGGGGAGAACGTGCAGATGTACGTCGTGCTGCCGCCGGATCACGACCCGAAGCAGAAGTACCCGCTCGTGCACATGATCCACGGCGGGCCGCACGGCACGTTCGGCGACACGTGGCATCCGCGCTGGAACGCCCAGGCGTTCGCGGCGCCGGGCTACGTCGTGGCGCTCGTCAACTTCCAGGGCTCCACGAGTTGGGGACAGAACTTCGCCGAGCGCATCCAGGGCGAATGGGCGGCGCGGCCGTTCGAGGACATCATGAAGGCCACCGACTTGCTCGTGGCCTCGGGGCTCGTGGACGATTCACGCATGGCGGTGACCGGCGGCAGCTATGGCGGCTACATGGTCACCTGGATCGCCGGCCACACCGATCGTTTCAAGTGCATCGTGAATCACGCCGGCGTCGCGGACCTGACCGCGCAGTACGCGAGCGACGTGACGCAGGGGCGCGGTCGCGCGGCGGGCGGCGAGGCCTGGGACGGTCTCGAGAAGCAGGACGCATGGTCGCCCGTTCGCTTCGCCAAGGGCATGAACACGCCCATGTTGGTGATCCACGGCGAGCGGGACTACCGCGTGCCCGTGGGCCAGGGCCTCCTCATCTATGGCGTGCTCAAGGCGAAGGGCGTGCCGGCGCGTCTCGTCTACTTCCCCGACGAGAACCACTGGGTGTTGAAGGCGCGGAACGCCGTGTACTGGCTGCGCGAGGTGCATGAATGGCTGGCGAGGTGGCTCAAGGCTTGAGTCGCGCGACGCTCGCTGGCTGGTTCCGCTTCGAGGCGCGGTCCCGGAGCAGCACCGCGGCCAGGTGCGCGCCCACGAACGTCAGCACCAGCATGCTCATGATGTTGTGCGCGGCGCTCCACGGCGGTGCGTAGGCGATGGGGTCGTTCGAGGATTGCACGACCCGCGCCTGCCACCACGGCCCGGCGAGCCACAGGCCGGTGCCGAGCGCGCCCGCCATGCTGAGGGCCGCGATCAAGCCGAGCGCGTAGTCCAGCCGGTTCCGCCACGGCGTGACCCGACTCCAGTGCTGACCTTGGTAGACCGCGTAGACCACGGCCAGCAGCGCTCCGCCCGCGACGTGAAGCGCCTCACCCGGCGTGCGGCCCGCCGCGAGACGTGCGAAGAAGATCAGGATCCCGCCTGCACCCTCGATCACCAGCAGCACCCCGAGCGTCAGAAGAAGCGGGGCGCGCAGTCGGGTCGCCCGCGGGGCCGGCGCAGTGCCGCCGCCGACCGGCAGAGCGGAGGGAAGCGCCCGGGCCGGGACCGAATGCTCGTTCGGGTCGGGGACCAGCGCTTCGCTCACACGAGGTAGCGGAGCACGAAGATGGTCTCGCCCGAACCGATGCTGATCGTCCACACGACCAGGAACGTCCAGGTGAGCCTCGGGTGCTCACGGAAGAACCAGCGACCGGCGCGCTGCTCCTGGTAGGCGAGCGTGCCAAGCACCACGAACACGAGATAGGCGAGAAGCGAGAGCAGGCCGTGGGCCGCGTAGCCGATCTTCATGCCACTGGAGAGCGCGAGGGCGGCACCAGGCGCGGCGGCGACCGCGCTTCGATTGGCCATGTACATCACGTTCACGAGGGCCTCGAACAGTGCGACGACGAGGAACAACGCGAACGGGAACGGCCGCCGCGTCCAATTGCGGCGGATCACGAAGAACACGCCGGCGGTCACGAACAGCTCGCTCACGGCGGAGAAGATGGAGAACGGGGGGATGTTCATAGCGGGAACCTAGCGACGGCTCGCGGCGCGGGCAACCCGTAGCCGGAGCGCTTGGTTTTGACGCCGGCGGCGACCCGGCTCCGGGCATGCGACCCCGGTGTGTATGCTCCGCACCTGGTGCGCGGTGAGCTTCGTACCCCGCGCGCGGATCGCACGCGAGCCAGCGTCCTCGAACGCGAGAGGAGAGTCCCCGTGGCGAGCGACACGCCCGCTTTGCCAGACGCTCCACTGGTGCCGTCAGCTTCCTCGCGGCGAGGGACCGTGAAGCTCGGACTGGCGCTCTCGGGTGGTGGATTCCGAGCGACGCTTTTCCACCTTGGAGTACTCGCGCGACTCGCCGAGCTGGATCTCCTCCGTCACCTGGAAGTGATCTCCGCCGTTTCGGGCGGCTCGGTGCTCGCGGCGCACTACATGTTGCTGCTCAAATACAAGCTGGAGCGAAGCGCCGACGGGAAGCTCCACCGCGAAGAGTACATCGGGATCGTGCAGCAACTGGGCGACGAGCTTGCGGACGCGCTCGAGCACGACCCACGGAATCAGGTGCTGGCGGCCGGATTCGCTCAGGCCTGCATGGTGCTGCTCGCGGCGCGCCGGTTTCGGCCAAGCCTGGCTGAGCGCATGGAAGTTGCCTACCAACGTCTACTTTATCGATCCGGTACGGAGCGGATCCAACCCTCGGATGCCAGCGCGCTGAAGCGAGGAGTATGTCTTCAGAACATGGCGCTGAACCTGCCCGGCCTCAAGTCTGCCGGCGACATCCAGCGGTACAACGCACGGGGAACTGCCGATCGTGTGCCGCGATTGGTGCTCAACTCCGCCACGCTCAACACGGCTGCGAGGTTCACGTTCACGTTCTCCGAGGTTGGTGACGAGGTGCTCGGCTACGTGCGCTTCGACGAGCGTCAGCTCATTGCCCGCTATCGCCACCTGCTGGACGCGTGGAAGCCCGGTGACGATCCGATGGCCTCCGCGAACCAAGCCCTGCGGGCGGAGCTCAAGCGCTCGGGGAAGCCGGATGGGAGTCGAACTGCGACCGCCCCGGCCCCGGTGCCGTTCCCGCAGCGCCCGCACCTGGCAGACCATCTTGCATGGTGGCACGCCGCGAGATCCGAGCGGACGCTGCGTGAGGAACGGCCGGGAACCTACGCGGAGGAGATCGCCGTGAGGCGCAGCGCGCCGGAGGGAGGTTCGCTCGCGTTTGTCGCTCGGGCGCGCTCCGCGGCCGTGCGGCATCTCCACGCGAACACGGACCACGGCATGCGGTTCTTGGACGCGCCTTTCTCGGTGCTGCGAGTGACCAAGGTCGCGGCCTGGTACCTGCTTAGCGAGGATGAGTGGCGGCCGCGCGACGAGGATGAGGCCCAAGCCGCGGTGGCCGGCGTCGGAGTGTGCCGCGGTGGGCGAACCAGACCGGAGCAGCGTGAGCAGTTCTGGTCGTCGATCCGAGACGTGGACCAGGTCATGGCCGGGGAGATCCACTCCCAAGAAGCCGCGGAGGCGCCACCCAACGCGGACGAGACGGACTGGTACGAGTTCGCGCTGGAGCTCTACTACTTCCGCGCTGCCGAGAATCTCGAGGTGGAGCGACCGCAGGACGTCCGACTGCCCACCGCGGTGCAGGCCTCCGCGAACTTCCCGCCGGTGTTCGGGGCGCTGCACCTGCGCGGCGTATTCGACCGACAGAGGATCAAGGCCGTTCAACTGAGTGACGGCGGGCTCAACGACAACAACGGTCTGGAAGCGCTACTCGAAGCGAGATGCACGCACATCCTCGCCAGCGAGGCAGGGCCCCGACCTGAGATCACGTCGCCCGTGTGGGGCAACCGCCTCGGGCTCGTCGGGCAGATCATGCTGAACCAGCTTCCCATCGTGCGACGGCTGCTCATGCGCACGCTGCGCGAGCATCAGCGAGTGCACGGCGCGCAGGCGAGCCGGGCGACCCAGACGCTGGGTCCGAACAGCTCGAATGAGCTCCGCGACCTGTGGCGGAGATACCCCGTGGAAGCCGTCGCGTTCTTCGATATGGATTCCAAGCTGAGCGATGGAGTGAAGGAAGACCGCGGAACCAAGACGCTCCGCGCGCATCCGCTCGCGCGCGAGATCGCCCGACTGCGGACCGACCTCGATGCGTTCAACCGCATCGAACAGGAGGCCCTGCGCTACCAGGGCTACCAGTACTGCGACCGCTTCGTGCGTCGCTACATCTACCCGGCGCTCGCTCCCCGCCTCGGGCTGCCGGAGGAACCTCCCGCCGTGTCGTCAGCGCTTGTGCTGCCCGCTGACCATGAATGGGACCACGTGAAGCGCGTGCTCCGAGCCGGCGGCGCGCGCCTCGGAAGGGCCCGGCTCATCGGCGGTCGTGAGCGCTGGATGTGGTGGGTTGTCACCGCGCTCGGCGTCGTGGCGGTCTTCTGGCTTGCGTTTGTCGTCGAGGTCGTGAGGCAATCGTGGCTCTCGACGGCAGCACCCTGCGAGCCCTTCCTTCGATGGCTCGCATCCGTGGCGACCTGGCTGCTGGCGGTCTTCGCCTGGCTGCTGGTGGCCATGCCGGTGTTCGGCCTGTGGCTCCGGATCGACGGTTACCTGTCCGCCCGCGCCGCGCGCATACCCCGGGCGCGCGAGCAAACTCACTGAGGTACCCTCGCGGGCATGGCGCTTCCCGATCACCTGCGCAAGCTGCTTCGTGACTGTGACGTCGAGACCTATCGCGCCTCCGGTCCCGGCGGCCAGCACCGGAACAAGACCGAGTCCGCGGTACGCATGAAGCACCGGCCGAGCGGTATCGTGCGCGTGGCCACCGAGCATCGCTCGCAGCTTCGCAATCGGGAGCTCGCGTTGGAGCGCGTCTGGCGCGCGCTCGAGGTCCGCAGGCGCCGACCGAAACCGCGCAAACCCACCGAGCCCACGCAGGCGTCACAGATCCGGCGCCTGGACGTGAAACGGGTGACCGCACAGAAGAAACTCGCCCGCCGGAAACCCGCATCAGAAGACTGACTTGACGGGTCCCAGACGCCACGGCGAGCCTCGGGAACCTCGACGCCCTCTCGGAGATTGAGATGAATATGGATTCCCAACCGGCCGATAGACATGACAGCCCCCGACAGGAGCCACGGCTCCCGCCGGGGCAGGTGAAGACGGACAAGTGGCCGGTGCTCCACTACGGCTCCGTGCCTCGCGTGGATCTCGCGACCTGGGAGCTGCGCGTGGACGGTCTCGTGGAACACCCGCAAAGGTGGACCTGGGAGCAATTCCAGACGCTGCCGCGGGTGCAGGTGTTCTCGGACATCCACTGCGTCACCCGTTGGAGCCGCTACGACAACCTATGGGAAGGGGTCTCGATCCGGGAAGTCCTGCGGCGAGCCGTGCCGCAGTCCTCGGGCCGCTTCGCCATCATCCACGCCGCGCAGGGCTTCACGACCAATCTTCCGCTCACGGAGCTCGATCAGGATGACGTGCTGCTCGCGGATCGTCACGACGGCGAACCCCTCACGCCCGACCATGGTTGGCCGCTACGCCTCGTCGTGCCTCGCCGCTACTTCTGGAAGAGCGCCAAGTGGGTGTCGCGGATCGAAGTCGCCGGGGAAGACGCTCCGGGATTCTGGGAACGGAACGGCTACCACAACGAAGCCAATCCGTGGCGCGAGGAACGGTTCTCCGA
Source organism: Candidatus Eiseniibacteriota bacterium (assembly GCA_023249845.1). Classification (GTDB taxonomy): domain Bacteria; phylum Eisenbacteria; class RBG-16-71-46; order RBG-16-71-46; family RBG-16-71-46; genus JAIOPA01. The sequence goes on along the minus strand of JAHFBW010000016.1, from coordinate 19,811 downwards.
CTGGTAGCGGTGGGTCGACGGATCCCGGAGCGAAGCCGTGAGCCCGACCGGCGACGCCAAGCAGGCGATCGAGTGGCTCGAGCAGCAACTCACCGAGCTGGCGGGCATCCGTAACGCGACGCCGCGCGATCCGAGCTTCAAGAACTGGCGCCAGGCGACGCTCACGATCATGCAGCGCATCTGGCCGAACGACCAGGACCGCCAGGAGCGCTTCCGCCGCATCCCGTTCTCGCCCGCCGATCCGCGAGCCGACGCGCGCACGCTCCGCGAGTGGTACAGCCGTGGCTGCCAGGAAGCGGGGCGCGTCCTGAATGGGTTCGTCGCCGACATCCGTGCGCAGGGTGTGCCGAACCCGGCGGCGGATGTGGCCTCGAAGCCGAGCAGCGGCGAGTTCAGCGTCGACTTTCCGACGGTGGACCTGCCCTCGGGCGACCTGGGATCGACCGCGACCGCACTCCGCGAACCCGACGACACGTTGCGAGAACTCGTCGATAACGTCGGGGCGACCGGCGCTCGGTCCGAGAGTGCCGCGCCGCTGCTCCCGATGGGCCCGGCACCGACTCCCGTGCACGCTCCCGTCGTGACTCCCGAGGCCGCGTCGGTATCACCTGCCGCATCGCCCTTCGCCACTCCGGTCGAGCCACCCGCACCCACGCCGGCGGCCAACCCGGCCGCGGCGGTCGGCGCTCAGCCCAAGAAGGGAATGGGCATGAAGGCGAGGCTCCGCGACCTGCTCGGATTCGCTCAGCTCTCGGCGAAGGCGTTCACCGGCTTCTCGCGCGAGCAGGTTCCCATCACGCCGTCCTCCGAGCCGACGAGCCGCACGATGCATGCGGCGCAGCAGTCCGTCTTGCCTCCCATGGATCAGCCGCTGCCTCCGCCGCCCGCGCCGATGCTCGACATCATCCCGGTGGGTGAGGAGGTCTTGACGCGGCGACCTGAGGGAAGCGCCCCGGTCGCCGTTCCACCACCGATCACGTCACAGCCGGAGCTGTCGATGGCCGCCTCGCCTTACGAGGCCGAATCGGAGATGTCGCTGACGCCGCCGCCCCCCGTTCAGGAGGCCGCGCCGGTTACAGCCGCGCCCGTGCCAGCGAGCCCCCTGCAACCCGCGGTGGCGGCCACCTCGCCGGCTTCTCCGGGTGAGGAGGTTCGCGAACCCGGCATGTCAGTGGTGATGTCGCGTCCCACGACGCTGCGGGCCAGCATCGAGAAAGTATCCATCGAGTCGCTCATCAGTCCGGAGTTCAGGACTCCGAATGCCGAGGAGTCGCCGCCGGCGCCCGCGCCTCGCGTCGGCGAATTGCCGTCGGCGCCCGTCGTCGCCGCCTCACCACCGCCACCCGTCGTCTCCCCCTCACCGGCGCCGCCCGCTGTCGAAGCACCGCCGCTGGCCGCTTCGCCTGAACCGCCTGCGATGCGATCAACGCCACCCGTCGCCGCGCAGCTTCCGATGCGCGATCAGGCGCCACCCGCGCCGCTGACGCCAACTCCTACAGTCAGGATCCCCGCGCTCTCCGCAGCGGACCTGCTGCCGCCGCTCCCCAGCTCCTTCCAGTTGCCCGTCCCGCCCGCCGTGAGCGCGTCGATTCCCATCGCCGAGCCGCCGAAGGACGAGAAGCCCGCGGTCAAGCCGGACGTTCCCAAGCCGGTCGAGGCCGCGGCTACGCCCGAGAGTGCTTCGAAGGTCGTGCCGCTGCCGAAGCGCTCCAAACCCAAGCCGCCCGTCGAGGAGCCCATCGCCGAAGACGCTACAAACCCGGGCGAAGTGCGTGTGGACCCGGAGGCGTTCGCGCGGGCCACCGAGGATTTCATGCGGTCCTCGCCGGTGCTGGGTGCGACCGGCCGCCGCGTGCAGCGCGGCTACGACGATTCGAGCCCGGAGTCTTCGGGCTTCGACGACGCCGATGCCATCGCCGTGGCCTCCATCATGGAGGACCTCTCGGCGCTCGGCGTGCCCGCGACGCGCCAGCCCGAACTGCGGGCGCGACTCCTCGACCTGACCCGGCGGCTGGAACGTGGCGATCTGGAATGGGCCGCGCTCCGCAAGGCCGTGTGGTTCGCGATGGAGTATCCCGAGCTCGCGCGCCGGCTCATGCCGGTGCTGTTGCCGTGGATCGATCGCGCCGCCTGACGCACTGATACTTCGGGAGTATCGGCCCATCCAAGGTTCACGCATTCCTGGTGTCACGTCCCAGGAGTAGCTTGCCAGTCGGACGCCGCTGCACCCGCCCTGCTGCGTTGCTCCTCCTCGACGTATCTGCTTGCCAGTCCTGAGCGGCACGCGGGCATCCATGTGCTAGCTTCCGCATCGACAGATGCGGAGGTGGCACGCCATGAATGCCGATCGGTTCACCGTCAAGTCCCGCGAGGCACTCGAACGCGCGCAGCGCATGGCGCGCGACCACGCACATCAGGAACTTCGCCCCGAGCACCTGCTCACCGCGCTGCTCGGCGAGAGCGGCGGCACGGTGTCGGCGGTGCTGCAGAAGCTGGGCGTGGACGCGTCCGCGTTGTCGCGGGCGAGCGAGAGTGCGCTCACGAACCTGCCGCGTGTGCAAGGTGGCGCGCCGTTTCTGGGCAACGATCTGCGCGCCGTCTTGGACCGCGCCGAGGACCATGCGACGCGCCTCAAGGATGAGTTCGTGAGCGTGGAGCACCTGCTCATGGCGCTCGCTGATCCCGCGCACGCGAACGGTGCGCAGCGTGCGCTCGCGAAAGCCGGCGTCACCGGCGACGCCCTGCTCAAGGCGCTCGCCACGGTGCGCGGCGGGCAGCGCGTGACGGACGAGAGCCCCGAGGACAAGTACCAGGCGCTCAGCAAGTACGGGCGCGACCTCACCGCCGCCGCGCGCGCGGGCAAGTTGGATCCGGTGATCGGGCGCGACGACGAGGTGCGCCGCGTCGTCCAGGTGCTGTCGCGACGCACGAAGAACAACCCCGTCCTGATCGGCGAGCCCGGAGTGGGCAAGACCGCGATCGCCGAGGGGCTGGCGCAGCGCATCGTCTCGGGGGACGTGCCCGAGAGTCTTCGCGACACGCGCGTCATCGCGCTCGACCTGGGCTCGCTCATCGCGGGCGCCAAGTTCCGCGGCGAGTTCGAGGACCGGCTCAAGGCCGTATTGAAAGAGGTCACGAACGCCGAGAATCGCGTCATCCTGTTCATCGACGAACTGCACACGCTCGTCGGAGCCGGCGCGTCCGAGGGCGCCATGGACGCGAGCAACCTCCTGAAACCCGCGCTCGCGCGCGGCGAGCTTCACTGTGTCGGCGCCACGACGCTCGACGAGTATCGGAAGCACGTCGAGAAGGACGCCGCGCTGGCGCGGCGCTTCCAGCCGGTGTTCGTGGGCGAGCCGAGCGCCGAGGACACAATCGCGATCCTGCGCGGCCTGAAGGAGCGTTACGAGGTCCACCACGGCATCCGTATCAAGGACTCGGCGCTGGTCGCGGCGGCCATGCTGTCGAGCCGCTACATCGCCGACCGGCACCTGCCCGACAAGGCCATCGACCTGATCGACGAAGCGGCCTCGCGCCTGCGCATGGAGATCGACTCCATGCCGGTCGAGCTGGACGAGATCGCGCGCCGGGTGCGCCAGCTCGAGATCGAGCGCATCGGTCTGGCCAAGGAGACAGATGACGCCACGAAGGCCCGGCTCGCGCGCCTGGACGACGAACTCAAGCGATTGCGCGCCGAGAAGGCCGGGCTCGAGGAGCATTGGAAGAAGGAGAAGACCGCGGTCACGCGCATCCGTGAGCTCAAGGCGGAGCGCGAACGGCTCAAGATCGATGAGGCGCGCGCCGAGCGGCAGGGCGACTTGGAGACCGTCGCGCGCATCCGCAACAACGATCTACTCCTGCTGCAGCGCCAGCTCGACCAGGAGACCGCGCGGCTCGCGGTGGTCCAGCAGACGCAGCGCATGCTCAAGGAGGAGGTGGACGAGGAGGACGTGGCCGAGGTGGTCGCGAAGTGGACCGGCATCCCCGTGTCGCGCCTGCTCGAGGGTGAGGTGCAGAAGCTCGTGAAGATGGAAGAGCGCCTGCACGCGCGCGTCGTCGGCCAGGACGAGGCGGTGCGCGCCGTCTCAGAGGCCGTGCGCCGAGCGCGCGCCGGGCTCCAGGATCCGAAGCGGCCGATCGGTTCATTCCTGTTCCTGGGCCCGACCGGCGTGGGCAAGACCGAGCTGGCTCGCGCGCTCGCCGAGTTCCTGTTCGACGACGAGCACGCGATGGTGCGGCTCGACATGAGCGAGTACCAGGAGAAGCACACGGTCGCGCGCATGATCGGTGCGCCTCCCGGCTACGTCGGCTACGAGGAGGGCGGCGCGCTCACCGAGGCGGTGCGGCGGCGGCCGTACGCGGTCGTGCTGTTCGACGAGGTGGAGAAGGCGCACGCCGAAGTGCTGAACGTGCTGCTGCAGCTCCTGGACGATGGACGGCTCACAGACGGCCAGGGCCGCACCGTGGACTTCAGAAACACGCTCGTCATCATGACCAGCAACCTCGGTTCCGACGCCATCCTCGAGTTCGGCGAGCGCGATCACGCCGAGATGGAGGCGCTCGTCCACCGTGCGCTGCGCCAGCACTTCCGGCCCGAGCTGCTCAACCGCTTGGACGAGATCGTCATCTTCCAGCAGCTCACGCGCGAGCAGATCCGCCACATCGTCGAGCTCCACGCCGAGTCCCTGAAGGCGCTGTTGCGGGAACGGGGGATGTCGCTCGTGCTCACCGACGCGGCGCGCGACGCATTGGCCGAGGAGGGCTACGACCCGCACTTCGGCGCGCGCCCGCTCAAGCGCACGCTGCAGCGACGGGTGCAGAACCCGCTCGCCATGAAACTGCTCGAAGGCGCGTTCAAGCCTGCCGATACCATCGAGGTCGGTTACGACTCGGGGCAGTACGTCTTTCGCACGGTGAAGCCCGCGCGCGAAAAACAGGGAGCGCACGCATGAAAGAGAAGAAGATCGACCCGTCCTCGAAGGTGGGGCGGATCGTCTTCCAGATGAAGGACCTCTCCGTGCGCATGAAGCCGGACGTCCGCGCAAGGGTGGTCCGGATCTACAACACCATCGAGGCCGACCAGGAGAACCCGCAGCTGCGCTTTCGACTGCGCGAGGACCTCGACAAGCTCGGCCGTGAGCCGCAGTTGGCCGGCCTGGCGAAGCGGCTCTTCAAGGAGCTGCCGAGCACGTAGCAGGCGAGCCGCTACCGGTAGAGCGCCTTCACCGCGCCCCAGGTGGAAGCGCGCGTCGGCGTCGCGGCAGGGCAACCCACGCTCCCGCCCACCATGGGCAATCCGCCACCCTGCCAGTAGGCCACATTGCTGTCGGTCCAGTCGACGGGGCCGCTGATGGCCTTGTTGTTCGCCGGGATCGGCGTGGTGAGCAGAGCTTTGTTGAAGACGATGCAGACGGGCACCACGCAACCGGCGCACGAGCCGGTACCGACGGTCTTCAAGTGGTTGATGGTGAGCAGGAACAGGAAGTATTCGGTACACGGCACCAGTTCTGCGAGCGCGCTCGAGGGAACCGCGACCGCGGCGACGATGCGCGCCGTGTTCGCGCCTCGGTTTCCGATGCTGTACGCGCCGATCCCGCCCGCTGCGGCCCCGTTCGACCAATCGGAACAATTGAAGGCGGTAGGCTGGATGACCGAACTCAACGACAACGAGGTCTGCCGGCACGTTCCGACATTCTTGAACTGCCACCATGCGGGCAGCGTCGGGTTGGCCCCTGCGAGGTCGATCACGATCTCGGCGCCGCTCATATCATGGAGTGGGAGCGTGGGGTAGACCGAGCCGACCAGCACGTGGCTGCCCACGTTGGTGTCGCACGCGAAGTTCTTGTTGATCGCGCCCTCGTCGTGCAGGCACTGATCCCAGCGGAGGATGACGCCGGCCGCTCGCGCGGGCCCGGCCAGCGACGTCAGGAGAACGACGGCCGCGACGGCCGCGACGGCACGAAGGACAAGCATGGTGAAGACTCCGGGTCCAGATGTCCGACCTCGTCCCCGGGGACGGGCGGCGCCCGAAGTGTAGGGCGGAGCACCCGGCGAGCGGCAGCGAAAATGCGATATCAGCCCGCTACTTCGTGCCGAATCCCCGCTCGCCCTTGGGCCGGAAGAACACAACCTGGTTCTTGGGCGGCCGCTTGGCCTGAAGCAGCGCCTGGTTGGCGAGCCGCCACAGGTCCTGGGGATTGTCCGCATGATCGGGGAACATCGCCACCCCGGCGCTCACGGTGACGTTCACTCGATGCGCCCGGCCGTCCAGGCCCTCGAGCCGGATCGCCGTCTGCTCCACCGCCGCCCGGAGACGTTCGGAGATCGCGATCACGTCATCTTCCACGACCGGCGGGGTCAGCAGCACAGCGAACTCCTCGCCGCCCCAGCGCGCCACGGTATCGAACGGCCGCACGCCGGCGCGCAATGCCGCCGCGACCTGCACCAGCACCTGGTTCCCGGCTTCGTAGCCGAACGAGGTATTGAACGACTTGAAGTCGTCGATGTCGCAGATGAGCAGCGCCAGCGAACTCTGTTCACGCTGAGCACGCGCGATCTCGTTGCGGATCTGGAGGTCGTAATAGGAACGGTTATAGGCCGTCGTGAGTGGATCCACGAATACCAATTTCTCGATTCGAGCCGCGCGCTCGAGCACGCCGCCCGCGAACTCCGCAAGCAGTGCCACCAGCGCCAGGTCCGGCGGCCGGTAGGGGTCCGCTTCCGGGTGGTGCACCTCGAGCATGCCGAGCGGCTTCCCGTCGCTGCCGGTGACAGCGACCATCACGAGCGACCGCGTGCCCGCCGACCGGGCGGCCTGCGCCAGGGATCCCGAGCGTTCGGTGTCCGGGCAGTAGAACAGCATGCCGTGGTGTTTGAGCACGTCTTCGGCGAGCGAGCGGTCGAGTGGGGTCGCCGCCGGCGAGGCGGGGTCGTCCTCACCGCTGCCGAAGTAGCGCACCGCCTCGGAGCCGAGCAGTTCGCGTCCGGCCTGGTCGAGTTGCTCGCGCAGTCCGGCGCGAGTCGTGCCCGTTCGCGGGTCGGAGAATGTGAGCGGATCGTCGAGGCGCACGAGGCGCCGCACCTGGTCCAACCGCGCCGGCGCCTGCATGGGCAGGGCGCTCTTCGCCACGATGGTGACGCCGTCCCTGACGCTGGGCCCCGGCAGCTGCAACGTGATGACGTCGTGCTGGTCGCGCCGCTGGTACCGCACCGTCGGGCGTCCGGCGCCAAGTTCAGCCGGCAGTCGCTTGAGCGCGCCCTGCTGCTCGAGCAGGTCGATGGCGCGCATCGCGGCGCGCTCCACTTCGACGGCGATTCCGGACCGGAGCGCCCGCTGGACCCGGAGACGATCCACCGAGGGCAACTCGTCCACCGGAAGGAGCCGCTCGAGAAGATCCCGGAAGCCGATCTGCTGCTGCTTCATGGGCGAACCCGCCTCCTTGCCGGCTGCCCAGCCATACACCTGTCGCCCTGAGACACGGGGGAGAGCCTCGGAGGGTTGTCGAGCGCGATGCGAGCACCACCAACAGTAAGGCCTCCAAGTCTAGCACACGCGTTCGCACATACCGCTCCACCTGAATCTCGCTCGATGACCGCATTCGACTCCAATGAGAATCGAGTGGACTCCACCACGAGCCCCGCACGCTTGCTGCTCGCTCCGTGCCGCGGGTAATCGCTCCCGCTTGCTTCAGCGGATCACGGCGACGCGCGAGATCGAGCGGTGGTTGCCCGCGCGGATCACCACGAAGTAGAGCCCGGGTGGCAATGCCTGGCCGCGGGCGTCGCGGGCGCTGAACGGGACCTCGAACGTGAGCCGGTCGAGCGTACCGCTCCACAGCGTGCGCACCACGCGCCCGGTCATGTCCACCAGCGAGACATCACCGGGGAGGCCGGTGGCGCGCCCCGGATTGCCCGCCCGGTCGCCCGCCGCGAGCGCCGCGGTCACGCGCAGCGTTCCCCGGTCCCGAAGGGGATTGGGGGACGTGGCCGCACGCAGACCCACCGCGGGCCCGCCGATCGTCACCGCCACCGGGCCGAACGATCGCATCACGCCGTCGGCGCTGGTGACGTCGAACCGATACCAGTAGGTGGCGCCCAGGAGTGCGTCGGGATCCACCACGTAGCAGTCCCCGGTGCACAGCGCGTCGCGCTGGCCGAGCAACCGGCTTGGCGCACTCGGACCATCCGACCGCTCCACGGTGTAGTGCGAGCCGGTGTAGCTGCCCTCGAGCGTCACGCGCACGGCGCCGTTCAGCAGCTCGGCGCGCATCCCCGGCTCGTCCGCGCGGACGGCCACCGCGTTCGAGCCCAGCGCCAGGATCAGCAGCACCCCGAGGTGCAAAGGTCGTCTCATGAAGCGTCCCTCGCGCAGATTGTCGCCGCGGGGAGCGGCGAACAGTGGCCCGGTCCACTCGCATACTACCCTCGAACCCTCGCGACGTGACCCGAATTCCGCCCGCAAGCACCGCGCCCGTTGCGCACGGGGAGGCGATCGGCATCCGCGTCGCTCTCGCAGGCGAACCGCACGCGCGCAAGTGCGCTCCGCACGCTTCACGAACCACGTAGTCGCTTGCCGGGCAGGGGGATTCACGCTTGACGCTGGGCGACCCGCTCTCTAGTTTGCCGGTCTTGGCTCACCGCCCGCAGGCCACACGGGGATCCCTTCATGCGCCTCTCCGAACTCCTCAACACGCAGGCCATCGCCATTCGCTTGCGCGCCCGCACGAAGCGTGAGCTCATCGCCGAGCTGGTGGACCTGCTCGAGAATGCGCACGACATCCACAGCCAGGGCGAGATCCTGATGCGGGTGCTGCACCGCGAGGAGGGCCAGACGACGGGCATCGGCAACGGCGTCGCCATTCCCCACGGTAAGGCCCGCGCCGTGAACCGCATGGTGGCCGCCTGCGGGGTCTCGCCCGAGGGCGTGGACTTCCAATCCGTGGATGCTGAGCCCGCCACGCTGTTCGTGCTGCTCGCGGCGCCCGAGAGCGTGGGCTCTCTCCAAGTGAAGGTGCTGGCCAACATCTCGCGCGTGCTCAAGGAAGAGGGGGTGCGGCAGTCGCTGCGCGAGGCCGCCAGCCCCGACGAGTTCCTCGCCGCGTTGCGCGCGGCGGAGGCCGTGCACATCCCGTCGTAGCCGCTGGGCACGGCGTTCACGCCCGAGCGGCCGGAGCGAGGCTTCCCATGCACCTGCTCGAGGCCTGGACCACGCTGGGACCGCTGCACCTCGCCCGGCTGCTGGCGCTCCCGGGCGCGATGCTCGTGGCCACGCTGCTGCCCGGGCGTGTGCTCGCCCGGGGCGCGGCGCTGGTGGGTGGCGCCGCGGTGCTGCTGCTGGTCGAGATGGCGGTGCCATGGTGGATCCGCGCGGCCTGGGTCGCGACATGGCTGGTCCTCGCTTGGCAGGCTGGCCTTCGCGATCGGCCCGACCTGCCGGCGAGCCCTGCCAGGCGGCGCGGTTTCGAGGCCGGCGCCGTCGCGCTCCCGCTCGGCTTGGCACTGCTGGCGCTCATGCTGGCCGCGGTGTGGCGGCAGACGTTCCAGCCCGAGGACGCGCGCCGGGCCTCGCTCGGCGCGCTGCTCGTGGGGCTGGGGCTCCTGCACCTCATGATGCGACGGCACGTACGCCGCGCGGCACTCGCCATGGGCTCACTCGGCGTCGGACTCGAGCTGCTCACCGCCTCGGCGCGCGCCGCCGATGTGGCCCACGAGGGCGCGCCGGCCGGCACGGCGCTTCTCGCCACCGTGCTGGCCACGACCATCGTCGCGCGCATCGCCGAAGGGCGCGAGCGCTACGCTGGCTCGGCGTTCGTGTCGGACGCGCACGAGCTCCAGGACTGACGCGATGAGGATCCCGCGCCTGCCCAGCCGATACGCTGGCGTGCTCGCCGCCTCGGCCGGGGTCGCGCTCCTCATGCTCCCGGGCGTGTCGTGGGCGGCGCTCGGCCTCGAACTCGTGGCGCTGTCGTTCTGGCTGTGGGCGCGTTCGCTTCCGGATCGCGGCGAGCAGCTCGCGCGCTGGTCGTGGCTCCGCCGGCCGGCGATGGCGTTGTGGCTCGCGGCGGCACTGTTCCTGGCGCTCCCCGAGCTTCGGATGGTGTGGGCACCCGTGCCCGCGCCGCCGCCCATGGATGTCTTCATCCCGCCGGCGTTCCTGCCCGCCCCGACTCCGGTGACACGCGATCCCATGCTGCTGCTTCGCACGATCGCCTCACTCGCCGTGCTATGGGCGGGGCTCGAACTCATGGCCGCACTCCCGCTCTCGCGGCCGTTCCCCGATCTCTCGGGTCCGGCGCGCGGCGTGGGGCCGTGGGTCACGGCGCTCCTGCCAGTGACCGGCTTCCTCGTGCTATGGCGGCAGGCGCCGCTGTGGACCGTGGCGCCGCTTGTGCGAGAGATCGCCGTGCTCGCGCTCATGCTCGCCGCTGCACTGGCCACGCTTCGCGCGTACGGACGGAGATCGCTCACCGCGATCCTCCGCTGGCTGGTGGTGTACGACTCCGCGCTGGCCTCGATGCTCGTGGCACGCGACGTGGTGAGCGGCGAGGTGGCGGCGCTGCTCTGGCTCGGCACGGCCGGAGGCCGGCTCATCGCGCTCGCGGCCGAGCTGGACGGCAAGGCCGCGCGGCGGGGACCCGCGCTGACGCGCCTCTGGCGTGTCGCCGGCTGGGTGGCGGGCACAGCGCTCGCGTGGCCGCTCCTGGCTTCGGTGTCGTTCGCCCAGGGGCGGTTCCACGCCATCGAGTACGGCGTCCTCGCGGCACCCGTGTTCCTCGCCAGCGCGCTGTGGTTGAAGCGCGTGGTGGAAGCGCCCGAGCGCCGCGCGATGTCGCGCCAGGAGGATCGCGCTCCGCGCGTGTCGCGCGTTGGCGCCGTGGCAACGCTGCTCGTGGGGCCGATCGCGCTGGCGTGGGCATGGTGGCGTGGATTCGACGTGAGCGGTCCGGCCGCGCTCTTGGGCCTGCTTCCGGCGGCGCTCGGCTGGTGGCCGGTGCGGCGCATGCAGGGCGCAGCACCGGCGAGCGCCGCCGCGGAGGTGGCGCCGGGAGGCACACGAGACTTCGCGCTCTCCACCTTCCGCGCGGTCACTTTGATCGAGCGACAGATCGCGGCTGCCATCGGCGGCGTGGCGAGGGCACTCGGAGCGCCGGCGCGCGACCTCCACTCGGGTGACGCGCAGGAGTACCTGCTGTTCCTGGTGGGAGTCGCAGTGCTGGCGCTCCTGCTTCCGGTGCTCCGATGAACATCGCGTTCGGCCCGTGGCTGGTCCTCGCGACGCCCTACGTGGCGCCGGTCGCAGCGCTCGCGGCCGCGACGCTCGTGCGTCGGTCGCACGCCCGCGCCACGGAGCCGCAGCCGCTCGTGGACGCGATCGTGGTCACGCTCACGCTGCTGCCGCTGGCGGCCGTGGTCGCGTGGCCCGAAGTGCTGTCGCCCGCGCGCGCCGCGCTGGCGGCGACGCTCTCGGTGGCGTTGCTCGCGCACGACCCTCGCGACCTGCCGCAGACTGAGTGCGCGCTCAAGCTCATGTGGGTCCTGGCCGCAGCGTTCGCGCTGTCGTGGGCGGGCGATGCGCTGCTGGCGCTCGCGTCGGGGAGCGCGCGCCCGCGCGAACAATGGCCAGCGCTGGCACTCGCGCTCGATCCCTACTCGCTCTGGAGCGCGGCGCTCTCGCTCTCGCTCTTGGCCGGCTTGGTGCTGCTGGGCGGCGCGCCGTTCCACTTCTGGCCGGGCGACCTGTTCCACGGCGCGCGCGCGCACCTGGCGCCATTCGTGGCGGCAACGCTCCAACTCGCCGGCGCGTCGTGGCTCCTGCGCCACGTGGACGGCGTAACGGACTTCCCGGCCGCGTCACAACTCGTGCGATCCCTGCTCACGCTGGCGGCGTCCGTGGCATTGGCCGGAGGGGCTGCGACGCTGGGCTACCACTCGCGTCCGGAGCGGAGGATCGGCGCGCTCGTGAGTCTCCAGGGCGGGCTCGTGCTGGCGTCGCTCGCGGCGAATCCATTGCGCACGCCGTTCTCGGAGCACGGCGGGCTTCCGGGGTGGGCCGGTCACATGCTGCTCGCCGCCACCGGCGCGAGCCTGCTGTCGCGCTTCCTGCCGGCCGCGGCCGGCGACGCCGAGCGCCCGTCAGTGCTGTTCCGCCGTCACCCATGGGCGGGCGCTGCCGGCGGCTACGCGTTGCTCTCGCTCGCCGGGGCACCGGGCACGCCGGGGATGTACATGTGGCTCGACACAGCGCGCACGCTCGCCGACCAACGGCACCCGGGCCTGCTGTTCGGGCTGGTGCTGGCGTGGCTCGCGGGGTTCAGCGTGGCGGCCAACGAGCTACGCCGCGGATTCGGGGCCCCGGACGGTTCACCGCCTCCCGGTCGCAAGGTGTCCCGCTCGCTGCGCGGCGCACTGTGGATCGCGAGCCTGGCGCTGGTCGTACTGATGGTGGTTTGGATGACGCGGTCGTAGTCTCGGCCGCTCCAGGCCTGCTTTTTCCCATGTTTTTTTGCGGGTCCGCGCCCTATCCTTCGCTAGGAGTGCGCCGAATCGCGGCGCGGCACGCAGCCCACCTCTAAGGCGGAGGTTCCATCCATGCGATTCTCCACCCCAGTGTCGGCCGCCATCCCCCTCTTCGCAGTGTTGCTCCTGGCCCATCCCGTCCGGGCCGCCATCACCATCATGGGCGTTGCGCCCGGCAGTGAAAACGCCGCGATCGGGACCGCGACGATCGAGGATTTCGAGGACGTGAACCTGATCCCGGGGCTCACGATCCGCATGGGCGGAGTTCCTGCGCCCTACCCGAACCGCATGTGGACCGGGATCTTGCCGAGAGTGTTCAAGCCCTCGCTCGCACCGAGTTGCTGCACGATCGGCGGTCCGTACCCGAACAATCCCTGGGACGGGACGGGAGCGCTCACGAACGGCGGGCTCGGCGGCACCGGGCTGTCGGGGTTGTCCCCGGGAGACGGTCAGTTCTTCGACTTCCAGTTCGCCGACACGGTGGTGTTCGTGATGAGCACGGGCAAGGCGATGTTCGGGGTCGGGTTGAGCAACTTCCAGTCCGCGGCTTCGGGTGACCCGCCGCGCACGGATCACGAGCTCATCGTGAACGGTGTCTCGAAGGGTGTTCTCGAGACGCTGCTGCCCGGCTGGGTGTCCGGTCAGTACATCAAGAATCGCTACCTGATCATCACGGCGACCGCGCCCAACGCGATCAACACGGTCGCGATCCAGAACGTCACGCTTGCCGATGGCCTGGTGTTCGACAAGCTCGCGCTCTCGGACTTCACGGTGCCCGCCGTTCGCAGCACATGGGGCCGGCTCAAGGCGATGTATCGGTAGTACGGCCGTACGGCGCTCGCCGGGTATCCCGCTCCACTGCCTCGACACCGATGGGCACCTGGTGGTGACTTCGTGACCACGACGGCGCTGCGGACGTGACGATACTGCTGCGCCCGCGACGCGGCATCGACCGTGAGCCTCGTCGCCCGACATGGAGCGGGCAGCGGCCGGGTCCGCCCTCGCGATTGTGGTAGACGCCGCAGCGCGACTTCGCGCCGCCGGCCCCAAACGCAGCGCCCCCCGTACCTGGCACGGCGCCCGCAGGCCTCGCCGCTCTACCGGGTGCTGGCCGACCACTTCGACACTCTCGAGCGCGTGCACGAGCAGCGCCTCGAGCCCACGCACGGGCCACTGCGCCGCGTAGCGCGCGCGGCGGTCGGCCGATTCCTCGACTGCGGTTTGCTCGAGCATGGCTTCGCCCGGGTGCGTTGCAGGTCCTGCCGCGCGGAGTTCTTGGTCGCGCACCGGCAGGTGGTGTTGACGCTGCCCAAGCGGCTGCGGGCCTACTTCGTCCACAACCGGCGGCGGCTGGGGCTGCTGAGCCGGGACGCCACGCGCACCCTGAGCGACTACGTCCAGGCCACGCTTGGCCAACGCGAGGAAGTGTCGAGGGTGATTGTGCGCGCGCACACGTTCGGCCGTTTGCGCACCCCCATACGCATCTGCACGTCTGGATGACCGACGGCGCGTTCCGTCGCGACGGCACGTTCGTGCGACTGCCAGAGCCCGAGCCGGAGGCGGTGGACGGAGCTGTTGCGGCTCGTGTTCGGGGTGGAGGTGGAGGTCGGCCCGGACCCACCTTCAGTGGGTGCCCCGCGGGGGCGAGGCGCGGATCGAGGGGTTCGTGACCGAGTCCGCGGGGGTTCGGCTCATCATCGCGGACCTGGAGCGACGCGGCGTGGATTCGCGAGCCGGGCCGTAGTGTGCAGCGGCGTCGCCGGGCTGACGGGCCGCGTCGTGGCAAGCCCGGGCGGGGACAGGGAGGGACAGGGCGAGCTTCCGAAGGCGAGCGGGCGTGGGTACATCCGTGGCCGGGAAGATGCGCGCTGGGTGCCCGCCGGGGGGCTCGAGAACCGGCGCAGGCGCGGCCGCGAGGGGAGCACGGGCGACACGACGGGCTGGTGCGTGGGTCGGGGGGCGGATTTCTGGGGAAGCGGGGCGCCCGGACGGGGGGGTAGACTCGGCTCTGCGCGCGTGAAGGTTCTTGTTCCTTGCCGATTGGACCATGGGACGAGGGTTGATGCCTTGCGATTCCTCCTGCTGGACCGCGTCAACCGTCTTGAGCGCGCGAAGCTCATCGAGGCCTCCCGGAGTGTTTCGCTCACCGAGGACTATTTCACGGAGCACTTTCCCGGCAACCCGATCGTTCCTGCCTCGCTGCTGTTCGAGTCCTTCGCGCAGGCAGCGACCTGCCTTCTGGAAACCAGTTGCTCATTCCGCAAGAAGGCAGTGCCGGGGTTCGTCCATTCCGCGAAGTTCCACCGCTTGGTCATTCCCGGTCACGATCTCTCGATTCAGATGACTGTCGAGTCGTCTACCGAGGATGCCACGATGGTTTCCGGTATCGCGCGCCAGCGCGATCAGCGTTGTGCGACCATCAAACTCGGCATGATCACTGCGCCGTTTGATGACTTCGTCCCGAGGCCCTTCCGCTCGTTCTATCTCGCGATCTACGACATCTGGCTCCGCGGCGCGAATCTGGAGGGATTCGACAGCGATCCCCTGGAGGCTCTCCGCAATGACGGGGAATGATCGCGCGGTCGTTGTAACCGGCATCGGCATGGTCACGCCGATGGGAATCGGTCGCACGGCTTTTTGGGAGGGCGTGCTCGAGGCACGGTCCACCGCGCGCAGGGTTTCATGGCTCGAGGAAGCCGGTATCCCCGCTCCGATTGGCTGCCCGGTGGAGGACGGCTGGGCCGATCCCGGCGACTACGCGCGGGAGCGCAAGTCGGTAAAGCTGATGAGTCGGGCCGCGCAGCACGCCGTGATCGCCTCGACGTTGGCCGTTCGCGATGCCGCTCTGCGCTTGGAGGACATCGAACCGGAACGACGGGCCGTGGTCCTGGGCACGGGCGGGGTGGGACTGCACGACGCCGATTTCCTCGACATGTTGCTGGCCGGGTTTTCGGAAAAGGCAGCAACGGGCGGGGCGACCTCGTTCTACGAACGGGCCCGACGGCACATCCATCCCCTCGTTCCTCTGCGTCTTCTGCCCAATATCGCGACGGCGCACGTGGCCATTACCCACGAGTTGCGAGGGGAAAGCGTGACGGTCTGCACGGCCTGCACTTCGGGAACCCAGGCGTTGGGCGAGGCGCTTCGCATGCTGCGGGACGATCGCGCCGATGTGGTCCTCGCCGGAGGGACCGATGCGATGATCAATCCGGTCGGAGTCATCGGCTTCGACCTGCTGGGCGTGCTGTCACGGCGCGGGGATGATCCGGCGCATGCGTGTCGTCCTTTCGACAAGCGGCGCGACGGGTTCGTCATGGGGGAAGGTTCCGCCATCTTCGTCCTGGAATCTCTCTCTCGCGCGCGCGCCCGCGGCGCACCGATCCTGGCCGAACTCTCGGGCTACGGCGTCTGTTCGGATGGCTACCGTGTCACCGACGAGCGCGAGGATGGCACCGGTCCTCTCGAAGCGATGCGGCGTGCCATCGCGGATGCCGGGATCGAGCCAGCCGACATCCAGTATGTGAATGCGCATGGAACCGGAACGGTGATGAACGACCGCACCGAGGTGAAGGCCCTGCAAGCGCTTTTCGGCAGTCAACTGCCAGAAGTTCCGGTGAGTTCCACCAAGTCGCAGATTGGCCACCTGCTTGCAGCCGCTGGCGCCGTCGAAGCGGCGGCTTGTGTCTTCGCCCTTCGTGATCAAGTCCTGCCTCCGACGATCAACCATGAGACTCCCGATTTCGACATCGATGTGGTTCCGAATGCCCCCAGGGCGGCGCCCATGCAGGATGTAATCTCCAACTCGTTCGGATTTGGCGGGCAGAATGCCTGCCTCGCGATCCGGAGGGTCGAGTCGTGAGCTCCAGTCTGACGGTGGACGAGGTGCGGAGTTGCGTGTGCGAGCAACTGGCGGTCGTGCTCGCCGTTCCCCGGGACTCCATCCGGCAGGGAAGCCGGATCCTGATCGACCTCGGAGCCGAGAGCCTCGACCTCGTGGACCTCAGCTTCCGGCTGGAAGACGCACTGCACATCAGGCTGGACCCGAAGGAGCTGAACGAGGCGTCGGACCATGGAGGCGCGCCCGAGGATTTCCCCGAGCACTTCACCGTTGACGCACTCACCGGCTACCTGCTGGTGAAGCTGGAGCGGGCGAATGCAAACCCATGAGCGCGACGGCCCCGGTCTTGCGGTCATCCTCGGAGGAACGGGCGATATCGGTGGCGCCATTGCGCGACGCTTGGCGCGCCCGGGATGGGAGCTCGTGGTTGGATACCTACAGAATCGCTCCCGGGCCGAGGCGACCGCTCGGGAACTGCGAGCCCTGGGGTCGACCGTCCATCTCATCGAAGGGAACGTGGCGGGTCCGGAGACCCTCGGGCGCATTGCCACCCTGGTGGAGGAACGCGGCGGCCGGTGCCGCCATTTGGTGCACAGCGTGGCCGTTACCGGATTCAAGCCACTGAGCGAGGTCAAGCCCAACCAATGGGATCTGATTCTCCGTGTCTCTTCTCATAGCCTGCTTGAGGCGGCACAGCGGCTGGCGCGATCGCTCGAGAGTGGAGGTGGCTCCATCGTCGCGCTTTCGAGCGTGGGCAGCGTTCGGTTCGTTCCGCGATACGGCGCACTCGGTCCCGCGAAGGCGGCGCTCGAGGCTACGGTTCGCCAGCTCGCTGTTGAGCTCGCCCCGCGGGGGATTCGCGTGAACGCCGTGCGGGCAGGGTTGATCGAGGGCGTGGTTGCCCGATCGCTGCCTGAGGAGTTGAGGACCGAGGCGATTCGAAGAAGTCCCTGGGGCCGACTGGGCACGCCCGAGGAGGTTGCGGCGGCAGCGGCCTTTTTGCTCTCCGATGAAGCGCGTTGGATCACCGGCCACGTTCTCGATGTGGACGGGGGTTCGTCGGTCTCCGCCTAGGCGGGCGACCACCGCGAGAATGGGAGGTCACATGAAACGGACCTGGAGTCTTGTTCCGCTGGCGCTCGTGTTCCTAGCCTGGGTGAGTTGCACCACGGTAAAACATCTGCAGTTGGCGACCGCAGAAAAGTCTGTCCGGTCGCCGGACAGCCTGGCCACGCTGCATGTGGTCGGCTACACGACCGCCGATGCCTACTTTCATCGATTCGACGGATATGTCCGCTTTGATCAACCGGACTCGATCCACTTCTACAACACAACGGGCGCGAACGGTTTCGTCTCGTATAGGCTCTCGCTCGCCTTCGCCCTGGCGCGCTCGAACGTCGCGAGCCTCGAGGTGCGCCAGGTGAAAACGCTGGAGACGATCGGCACGGTGGTGGCGGTAACGACCGTGGTCGTCGTGCTCGTTGCAGCATTGACGCATCACGAGGAGAAGCAAGCTCCACCCCCCCAGACCACGTCCTGTCCCCTCGTCTATTCGTGGGATGGCGCGCAGTTCGTCCTCGACGCAGAACCCTACGGCGGGGCAACCATCCATGCGCTCGAGCGGACGGACGTCACCGAACTCGAGCACTTGGCGTCATCGAACGGTCGATATCGGCTGCTGCTGACGAACGAGATGGAGGAGACGCAGCACACGAATCGGATCGAGTTGATGGTCGTGGATCACGCCTCGGGGGTGGTGGTGGCGCCCGATCTCGAGGGTATGCCCCACGGGTTCACGGCAGTGCATCGGCTTGTCGAGGCGCGCGATCAGGCGGGACGTGATCTTCTCCCCTGGCTCGTGGAGAAGGACCAGGCCACGTGGCATCCCGACCTCGCAGCGATATCGAAACACCTTCCTCTCACTGATGTGCGCGACCACATCACGCTGACATTCGATCGTCCCGCGGGCGTTCGAAATGCATACCTGCTCGCCGATGTAGCCACGTCGCCATGGGGGGCGAGCATGATCCGCCCCATGCTGGAGATGCGAGGCGCGACCCTAGGGCTCTTCTACGCAGCCATCAATGCCAACGAGGGCGCGCGCCGGAAGCTGCACGAATGGAATGAGCGGGAGGAACTCTTCTACCTCGACGTCGAAGTCGAAGAGGGGGGGCGCTGGGTAAGACACGGCCACGTGATCGGAGGAGGCCCGGTCGTGGCCGAGACGCGGGCGATCCCGCTCGATCTGAGCCGCGTCACCGGTGATCGGGTGCGTGTGCGCCTCCATCCGCCCATTGGGTACTGGATGTTCAATGCGTTCCGACTGGCGGATGCGGAAGCGCCGATACGCGTGCAGACTGTCGCTCCGCAGAATGCACAGGACGGTGAAGGCAGGAGTGTGCTCGCATCCCTGATCGGCGATGACAACGCTTATCTCACTTTCGCCACGAACGAAGACCGTGGAGTCGTGAGTTTCCCAGCGCCTGCTCAGGTGAGGGGCATGTCACGCACGGTGTTTGCGCGAACCCGCGGCTGGTACGAGATTCGCCTGCACCCGTTGGGATTCCCCGACCTGGCAGAGATCGATCGGATGACCAACCGGCCTGGTTACCCGGTGCAATTCGCGCTTCTCAAATTCCGAACGAGTGCAGACAACTGGTTGGCGCAAGCGGCGGGTGAAGGTCGGGGCTCGAACGTCATGTCCGCGAGGAATTGAGCTCACCGCAAGGGCGCTAGCGCCGGGGCAGACTCGGCTCCGAGCGCATGAAGGTTCTTACTCCTAGGCGCGGCGAACGGGTTCCCGTCCGCGGGGGCACCGTACGCTACCGTGACGGGCACGCGGAGCCCTGCGGCGGTCCTCCGAGCGCAAGCAGGTCGTTGGGAATCCGGCCGGTCGAGCGGTCCCCCCCGCCCGGCCCCAAAGTGGTCCGGTCAATGGAGCCCGAGTTCGGCTAGGATGCGCCGCGCTGCAGTCCACGATCCCGCGCTTCCCGCCGCTCCCATAGGCCGGCCAAACCTGGAGGGTCCGCATGTCGTTCCGGTCCATGTTCCGCACACCGCGTTCGCTCGCCTCGTTCGTGCTCTCGGCCGCAGTCTCGATCGCGGCAACGAACGCCCACGCCTCCGACCCCGGTCTCAAGATGGCCGAAGCGGAACTGCAGCGCGCATTCGAGGGGAGAATGGTCCGGGTCAGGCTCGACATGCCCGCGACCTCGATGGGTGCGGACATCAAGCCCCAGGCGCAGAAGCCGCTCGACTTCAATGCCTACTCCGGTCGAGTCAAAGGCAACGGCGTCGCGATCCACCGCGGCGAAGAGGTCATGGTCACCAAGGTCAAGGTGACGCCCAAGCTGATCGAGTTCCAGCTCGGTGGCGGCGGCTACGGCACGTTCGGCGACCTCCTCTCCGAGAACAACGGTGGCGCGGTCTACGAAGGCAAGGGCACGCGCGAGAAGAA
>JAHFBW010000215.1 GCA_023249845.1 Candidatus Eiseniibacteriota bacterium | reverse complement strand
ATGCCGGCACCATGGAGTTCCTCTACGACGAGGACGGGTCGTTCTACTTCATGGAGATGAACACTCGCATCCAGGTCGAGCACCCGGTCACGGAGGAGGTCACCGGCATCGATCTCGTGCGCGAGCAGATCCTCGTGGCGGCGGGCGAGCCCATGACGTTCCGCCAGCAGGATGTGCAGATCTCCGGGCACGCGATCGAGTGCCGCATCAACGCCGAGGACTTCGAGCACAGCTTTCGCCCCAGTCCCGGCCGCGTGACGTACTGGTACAAGCCCGGCGGCCCCGGCCTGCGCGTGGACAGCCATGTCTACGCGGGCTACACGATCCCGACCTACTACGACTCCATGATCGGCAAGTTGATCGCGCACGCGAAGAATCGCGCGCTGGCCATCCGCCGCATGGAGATCGCGCTCGAGGAGATGATCGTGGAGGGCATCAAGACCACGATCCCGTTCCATCGGCTCGCGCTGGCAAGTGAGAAGTTCCGTTCCGGCGACTTGAGCACGCGCTTCGTGGAGGAGCTGCTCAAGGAACGGCTCCGCAGCCCTACGCCGTGAGTCTCCGGCGCGTGCGGGTGGCCCTGACACCGCCCGCACCCGACTCCCTCGCGCGCGACGCCTGTGCGGCTGTGATTGACGTGCTGCGCGCGACCACTACGCTGGCTGTTGCGCTCGCGAATGGCGCCGTGCGCGTGGTGGCGTTCGCGTCCGCCGCCGAGGCGCTCGCGTTCCGCGACGCGCATGACGGCGCGATCGCGTGCGGTGAACGAGACGGGCGGATCGTGCCGGGATTCGACCTCGGCAACTCACCCGCCGAGTACACGCGAGAGCGCGTGCAAGGCCGCACGCTCGCGTTCGCGAGCACGAACGGCAGCCGCGCACTCCTCGCCGCCAGCCGCTGCCGGCGCCGCCTGCTCGCGAGCTTCGCGAACTTCTCCGCCACGCTCGCGGCGCTCGCACGCGAGCCCGACGTGTGGATCGTGTGCGCCGGCAAGCTCGGCGGCTTCGCGCTCGAGGACGCCGCCTGCGCCGGCACACTGGCCGCCGCGCTCGCCAGGCAGGGCGCAACGCTCGCCAACGCGGAAGCACGCCTCGCCGCCACGCTCGCCTGCGACGACACCGATGCCGTGCGCGCCGTCGTCACCGGCAGCGACCACGGCCGCTGGCTCGCTTCACTGGGCGAGCAGTTTGCCGAAGACGTGCGCTACTGCGCCGAGCAGGACGGCCTCGCCACGTTCGCGGAGTGGTGAGCGCACCTTCCGCCGCGGCGGCAGCGGGGGTGGGAATGCGCCTGGGGGTTGACGCAGCAGGCGTGAGGGAGGGGGCTCGCGCGGCGAGCAGTCGAGAGCAGGCCGGAGCCAGGGACTGGCGGAGGCCGTCGCGAACGACAGCGCCGGGCCGGCCAGGAGGGCCGGCCCAAGCGATGCTCGTCACGCGAGCCCCCTCCCTCACGCCTTCGTGGCGACAGCGACCGCAAGCATTCCCACCCCTCGCCGCAGCCGAGCACAATTGCAGGGTCCCGCCGTTCGGCTACCGGCGAGCGCTCACCGTCGCTGCGCCTGCCCGAGCATCACGACCGCCACCGACCCGAACAGCGCGTCCGCGACCCATGCCGCAACGTAAGGAGGCAGCGCGCCGTTGTGCCCCAGCGCCTGGCCCGCTCGCATGATCCCGTAGTAGAGGAACGAGATCGCCACCGACAGCCCGAACCCGAGTGCTGCACCCTGCATGCGGAGCCGCGTCGCCAGCGCCCCGCCGATCATGACCACGATGATGCACAGGAGCGGGAACGCAAGCTTCAGGTGCAGGTCCACCAAGTAGTTCTCGACGCGCGCGCCGCTTGCGCGCAGCCGCTCGACGTAGTTCCGGAGCTCGAACCAGTTCATCTCGTCGGGCCGGTGGCCCGGCTTGGCGAAATCCTCCGGCCGCTCTCCGAGTCCGCTCACCGCCATGCGCTGGAAGCCCTCGGCGCTCTCGCGGCCCTCGTGGAACTGTCGCACGTAGCCGGACACGAACACCCAGCGCGAGCCGTCCCAGGTGGCCTCGGCCGCATCGATGCGGCGAGCGAGCACTCCGCCCTTGAACTCCTGGAGCGACACCTCGTGCATGCGCTGCTCGTGCACGAGGTAGAGCCCCATCACCCAGATGCGGCCACCGCGCCCGAGATAGGTGACGTCGGCGCGTTCGCTCGGCATCGAGCGCTGCAGGTGTTGGATGCGCTCCTCGAAGATCACTTCGCGCGCCCGGGTCGCAGCTGGAACCAGGAACTCGCCCAGAAGCAGCGACAGTCCCACGCACATGGAGGCCACCGCGAGCACGGGTGAGAGGATGCGGAGGAGCGACAGCCCGCCTGCGCGCATTGCGGTGAGCTCGCCGAACTTGTTCAACTGGCCGAGCGCCATGAACGTCGCGAGCAGGAGCGCCACCGGCAGCATCTTCACGACGACGTCGGGTGTGAGGTTCACGAAGTACTGCGCCACGAGCGGCCATGGCGCGCGGTGGTCCAGGAACACGTCCATCTTCTCGATCAGGTCCACGACGATGAAGATGACGATGAACCCGAGCAGTCCGAGCGCCAGGTAGACGAGGAACTCACGCAGCAGGTAGCGGTCCAGGATCCTCATCGCGTGCCCTCGGCCACGCCATCCGGCCGCACGTGCGGCCGCCGCACGCCCTGCCAGGGCAGTCGGAAGTCGCAGGCGCGCGCGGTGAGTCGCAGCCCGATCGTACCCAGCACGAGATTCGCGAGCCACATTGCGAGCCAGGCCGGCAGCATCAAGCGGTTCGCCAGCTCCTCGCCGCCGATCAGGCACACGTAGTAGAAGAGGAAGAACCCGATCGAGGCGAACGCCACAGCCGGTCCCGCGCGGCGCACGCGCATGCCGATCGGCGCGCCGATCAGCACGAACACGACGCACGCGACCGGCAGCGCGAACTTCTTGTGGATCTCCACCGACAGCCCGGCGGCGCGCCGCTGGAGCGCGCGGCGCTCCACGTTCCAAAGGCTCACGCTCATCTCCACCGCCGGGTACTGCTTCGTGACCTGTTCGAGCGGATCCGCGCGCCGGAAAAGCCCTATGATCCCGAGCCCGATCCGGGTGGGGATGGGTTCGCGCTCGGGCGCCAGCGCGGGCAGCCATCGCGCCGGCACACCCGCGGTGCGGAACAGCGCGCGCTGGCGCTCGAGCGAACGCGTGTAGCTCTCCACCACCTCGGTGCGATCCGCGATCAGTTGTGCCGCACTCTTCTCGCGATCGCCGCGCGAGCTCCGCACTGTGCGCTCGAGCAGACCGCCAGCGCCCTGGATGTTGATCGTGTGCTTGCGGAACTTGAGTCGGTGGTAGCGGTTGGCGCCGATCTCGCCCGCCGGGATCTCGTGGATCTCGCCGTCCTCCAGCTCGAGCACCGCGGTACGTCCGTCGGGCGTGTAGGTGAGGAAGCCCTTCTTCGCGAGGATCGTCGTGGGCGGGCCACCGGCGTGGAGCTGGTAGATGGTCACGCCTCGCATCTCGTTCGTGAGGCCGTTCACCGACTGGACGAGCAGGTTGTAACCCGGGAAGTCCGTGATGAACACGCCCTCCTGCAGCTTCACGGTGGGGCGCATCCGGCCGATATCCACGAGCAGGCTCGCGAATGCGTGGTTCGCGTCCGGATAGACGTAATTGTTGAACAGGGTGAGCCCGATCGCCAGCATGGCCGCGGCGGAGAGCGGCGGCAGGACGGCGCGGAACAGGTGCACGCCGCTGACCCGGAGCGCCGTGATCTCGTTGTCCTGGGACAGCCGGCCGAACGTCATGAGCGTGGCGATGAGCACTGCGCAGGGCACTGAAAGCGCGATCACGAAGCCCAGGGACAGGCCGAAGAGCTGCAGCACCGCGAGCGCGGGGACCCCCCGGTTGATGACCAGGTCCAGGTAGTCGAACAGTACGTCCATCTCGAAGACGAACGTCACGACACCGAACCCGAGCAGGAAGGGAACCAGGTGCGAGCGCAGGATGTACAAAGGAAGAATACGCACGGTGCCGCAGCCTACCCCACGAGCACCGAGCCGGGCACCTTGCGGCGCGACAACGTTTTGACCGCTCCCCGGTCGGCTGTTACGGTCGCCGGTCTGTCCCCGGTCCCCCGGCAGCGCGGCCCCAGGAATCCATGATCGGATCGCAGACCCTGCCCGCCATCGCATTCGTCGCGGCGATCTCCGGCCTGCCGGGGCTCAAGGGATTGCCCACGCCCCAGACGAAGGAGCACGCAAAAGCGCGGGCCGAGGCCGTGGCCGCTGATACGTTGCCGCCGCCGTGGAGGCCGTCGTGGCGGCTCGCGATGGAGAACCGCTTCGTGCTGGCCGGACTGACGCCGGTCGGCCCGCCGCGAGGCCCGATCCGGCTCATGGACGCCTACGACCCGCGCCGCGTGCGCGTGACCGTGGACCCGGAGTCGGGCACCTACCGGAGCGCGGTCGAGGTGGGAGAGGTCACGCTCTCGCCCAGCTACCGCAGGCCCTTGGGCCAGTTCACGCGCGACCTCACCACGCGCACGTTCCAGGAGCGCTGGGCCGAGAGCAACCGCCGGAATCTCAATTCACTGGGCTCGGACACGCCGCTCCAGCGCACGGGATTGTCCCTCCCGATCCCGGTCAAGCTGCCACAGCGCCTGAGCAGCATCCTGGGCCCCGGCGGACCCGCTCTCAACGTGTCGGGCTCCGAGAGCATCCGGCTCTCGGGCACCAGCAACTGGACGAACGCCCAGCTCGGCGTGATCGGCCAGAAGAAGAGCCTGTTCCCGTCGCTCGACATGCAGCAGGACTTGGACATCCGGCTCGAGGGCCAGCTCTCGGACCGCATCAAGGTGAACCTGCTGCAGAACTCCGCGAACCAGGTGCCGCTCGCGAACCGCATCGCCATCAACTATCGCGGCGACGAGGACGACTTCGTGCAGGCGCTGGATCTGGGCAACACGAGCCTGGCGCTCCCCGGCACGCAGTACGTGTCATACAGCGGCAAGAACGAGGGCCTGTTCGGCGTGAAGCTGGCCTCGCGCGTGGGCCCGCTCGACTTCACCGCGCTCGCCAGCAAGCAGGAAGGCCGGAGCGAGCGCGCGGTGTACTCCGGGGGCGCGGCGCGCAGCACCTACCCGTTTACCGATCTCGACTGGGTGAAGGGCCAGTACTTCCTGCTCTACGACCCCAACTTCAGCACCGTCTACGACATCGACGAGAAGTCCATCCGCCTCTACCTGGACGACGCGAACGCGAGCAACGACCGCAACGTCATCGCCGGCAAGGCCATGATCGACCCCGACCATGCGTTCGCGCTGCCGCTGCCGGCGATCGCCGACACCGCTTATGTGCGCGGCAGCTTCGACCTGCTGAACCCCGGGCCGGACCTCCAGTACGAGGTGCTGAACAACCTGTTCGCGTTCCACGACACGCTGTTCAAGGTCATCCGGTTGAAGCAGCCGATCGCCGTCGTGAGCAACCAGACGCTCGCGGTCACGTATCGCGCCACGCCGATCATCGGTCCCGGCCACGCGCTTGGGACGCCAGTGGACGTCGGCGGCCGCCTCATCACCTCGCCCGGCCCCGACTCGGGACGAACACTGTTCAAGCTGCTGCGCGTACCGCGCAACAACCAGACCGCCACATCGGACGGCGTCAATTTCGACACTACCGCGGCATTCGCGCTCGTGCGCGAGCTGGAGCTCAAGAACGTCTACAACCTCGGCGGCTACGGCATCGATCCCAAGTCGTTCAAGCTCACGCTCAAGTTCGGCCAGGACGAGCCCCCGCTCACCGACCAGGACGGCATCCCGTTCATCGAGATGGTCGGCCTCGACAACTGGAACGAGCAGACCGCGCAGGCGCTTCGCGGCCAGGACGGCGTGGTGGACGGCACCGGGTTCAACGCGCAGACGCGCGGCTGGGTGGACTACGCGAACGGCACGCTGTTCCTGCCCGACATGCGTCCGTTCGCGCCACGACTCTCAGGTCCGGACGCGCACACGTTCGATCGGTTCCTCGACGACCAATTGAACCGCCGCCGGCGGCTCGACGGGGTCGAGGGCACCACGAACCCGCCGAACCCCAAGGCGTACGACCTCTACAA
>JAHFBW010000015.1 GCA_023249845.1 Candidatus Eiseniibacteriota bacterium | reverse complement strand
GAGCACGGGCTTTCGCGCGCCGGGCCTGGCGCAGGTGCACTTCAGCAAGGTGGTCACGAACGTCATCGCCGGCACGCCGGTGGAGATCGGAGTTTATCCGGTGGACCACCCCGCCGCGCGTCTCCTCGGGAGCAAGGACCTGAACGAGGAAAAGTCTGTGAACCTGAGCGCCGGGATCGCGGTGACGCCCGTGGACAACCTCACGCTCGCGGTGGACGTGTATGACATCCGCGTCACGGACCGCATCCTTCTCGGCGCCACGTTCGACGACTCCACAACGCTGCGCATCCTGGGGAACGCGGGCTATTCCGACATCGCCGGTGTGCAGTATTTCACGAACGGCCTCGACACCAAGACGCAGGGCGTGGATGTGACGGCCGATCTGCGCGTGCCGCTGGGCGAGGAGCGCGCGCTCGATCTGCGCGGCGCGCTCAACTGGGGCAAGAACGAGATCACACACGCGGATGGCCTGCCGACCCAGCTCGCCACGTCCACGGACGAGACCGGCATCCTCGACGAGGTGACCAAGATCGCGATCGAGGAGGAGCGCCCGGACTGGCGCGGCACGCTCACGGCCGAGTACACGCAGCCGGGCTGGCGCGGGCTCGCGCGTGTGGCCTACTACGGAACGTTCGCCTCGGCGCAGCCAGCGTTCACGCCTGGCTACCGCGAGGAATATCCGTCGCGCACGCTCATGGACCTCGAGGCCGGCTACATTTTGAGGGGCGTGGAACTCGCAATCGGCGCGCGTAACGTCTTCGACACCTACCCCGGAAAAGCGAAGCTCGACTACAACAACAATTTCGGCGTGTTCCCGTGGGCGGCGGCGTCGCCGTTCGGGTACAACGGTCGCTTCCTCTACACGAAGCTGTCGTGGGCGCTGCCGAGGTGATGGAGCGCTGAGATAGCCCGGTCGCACCGGCGCGACCTCATGCGAACAACACAGCGGCCCGCGGTGATTTCGCACGCGGGCCGCTCGCCGTTCACGCCGGCGTCGTCTACACGTACCCCTCCGGCTTGCGCGCGTGCCAGTCGGTGCGAGCCTGGAAGGTCGCGCCGAGCGAGCACAACGTGCCCTCCGAGAACGGCGCGCCCATGAACGCGATGCTCGTGGGCAGCCCGTTCTCCCCGAACCCGTTTGGCATCGCCAGCGCGGGGAGCCCGGTGAGGTTCCCGGCCGGAATCACCGGCGGCCCACCGGAGATGCCCGGGTAGGCCTTCGCGAACTCACTGTCGGCGGGGTAGGCCACGGTCGCGCGCGTGGGCGTGGCGATCGCGTCATACGACTGGAACAGCTTCTGCATCGCGTCACGCATCGGCTTCCTGAGGCGCATGGCGTGCAGGTAGTCCACCGCGGGCAGCAGCAGTCCCGAGTAGCCACCCGTGCGGTCCGCAGGGCACTTGAGCTGGGAGGCGTCGCCGGCCTCGAGCATGTCGAGGAATGCGCTCGCGCCTTCGGCTGTGACGATGGCGCCCACGGCGGGTCCCCATGGCAGATCGGGCCATTCCACGTCACGCGTCACCGAGATCTCGCTCCCCAGCGAAGCCAGAGCTTTGTCGAAGTTCTCGCGCACGGCCGGCTGCACTTTCTCCGTGCAGCCCTTGGGCACCGCGACGCGCAGCGTCTTCGCGGTCTTCCGTACGCCGCCCCATGCGAAGCTCCGGCCGGACTGCGTGACGTCGTTCGCGTCGGGTCCGGCGATGGCCGCCAGCACGAGCGCACAGTCGTCCGCGGTGCGTCCCATCGGCCCCAGCTTGTCCAGCGTCCATGACAGCGCCATCGCGCCATGACGCGAGACGAGACCGTACGTGGGGCGCAATCCGGTCACGCCCGAGTAGGCGCTCGGGGTGAGGATGGAGCCCGACGTCTCGCTGCCGATCGCGAACGGCACGACTCCCGCGGCCACCGCGGCGCCCGGGCCGCTCGAGGACCCTCCGCTCCAAAACTTCGTGTTCCACGGCGTGAGCCCGGGACCGGTGAACGACGCGTCGGGGTGGTTGTAGCCCATGCCGCCCGCCAGCTCGACCATCGCGAGCTTGGCGCACAGCACGGCGCCGGCTTCGCGCAGCCGAGTCACCACGGTGGCGTCGTGATCGAATACCTGTTTTCGGAACGGCTCGGCGCCCCACGTCGTGGGCACGCCCTTCGTGGCAACGAGGTCCTTGGCGCCGTAGGGGATGCCGTGCAGCGGACCGCGATGGCGTCCGCGCGCGATCTCCGCCTCGGCCGCCTTCGCCTCACGCAGCGCGGACTCGCGCATCACGGTGACGACGGCGTTCAACCTGGGCCCGATGCGGTCGAGTCGGTCGAGGCAGAGTTCCGTGAGCTTTACAGGAGACAGCTGGCGGGACTTGAGGCGTGCGGCGAGTTCACGCACGGGCAGGTAGAGCAGATCGGTGTCGGCCATGGTCGCCTCAGGCGTGGAACGTGAAGTCGGGTTCGTCGGAGTTCTTGAGCTTGGACGCGCGCAGGCGCTTCGCTCCACCCAGATCGCCGTCGAAGTCGCTGACGACGCTCCCCCACTGCGTTTCACTCAACCGGTCGGGATAGCGCGCACGCAGCACCTCGGTGAGGAGCCGCGCCTCACCGCCGCTGTGCTCGGGCCCCGTCGGTGCGGCGGGAGTGGCCGTGGCGGGTGGAGTCGTGGGCGTGCCGGGCGTGGGCGACGTTTGCGCGGCGACCGAGGCCGGGATCGCCGCGAGTGAACCCACGAGGAGTTGCAGGAAGCTGCGGCGATCGAGTGGACGCCGTTCGCACACGTCGGACATCGCGACCCTCCTTCGATGTGAGGATGCGCTACCGTGAGGGCTCAAGAGTAGTGGAGAGCCCGTCCGCGCGCACCGGTGCTGTCCCAGCGACCGTGCGGCCGCGGATGGCTGCCCGGAGACTCCGACCATGCCGTTCGAAGCCCAGGACCCCGAATACGAGCGCCGCGTGCGCGAGAGCCTCGCCAAGCAGTCCTACATGGCCAAGCTGGGCGTCAAACTGGTGCGCATCTCTCCTGGCGAGGTCCACCTGTCGCTCCCGGTACGCGACGACCTCCTCCAGCAACACGACAACGTGCACGCGGGCGTGCTCGCGTCGGCGATGGATTCCGCGGCGGGCTACGCGGCTTTCACGCTCATGCCCGCGGGCTCGGGCGTGGTCTCGGTGGAGTTCAAGGTGAACCTGCTGGAGCCCGCGCGCGGCGAGCGAATCGAGGCGCGCGCCCGTGTGGTGCGCTCGGGGCGAACACTGTCGTCGGTTGCGGCCGAGGCCTGGGCCATCACCGGGAGCGATGAGCGCCTGGTGGCCACGTTGAGCGGCACGATGATGTGCCTGGTCGGGCGCGGGGTCAGCGGGTAGGTCTCGGCGGCGACGCGGGCCGCGAGGTTCGTTCGATCAACTGCCGGCCTCGGGCCAGACGCCCAGCGCGCGGATCCCGTCCGGCAGCGTCTGGCAGCCCGCCAGGCTCACCGCGTGAACGCCCTCCGGCGCGCCCGGCGTGAACTCGAGACGCCAGCCGTTCATCTCGAGTCGCGTAGCGCCGGCCGTCGAGACGCGCGGCATCGCTCCCAACAGGTCGCCGAGTTCCAGCGCCGCTGTCGGCACGCTTTCGACCCGGACGTGCACGACGGCTACTCCCCTCACGCCATTCGCGTGCGTCGTGGCTTCCGCCGAGCCCGGCACGCGGCGGTCCCGTGGCGTGCGGTCGCTGATCCAGAACGGGAATCGTCGTGACTCGGGCAGCAGGAGCTCCCATGCGAGCCGCTCGCCGTCTCGACGCTCACGCGACATGGGCATCGGCCCCGCGGCGGCGTGCCCCGCGCGCCTAAGTGCGGCCGCACGGGAAGAGAGCGCGGCCGTACAGAGCGCCCAATCCCCCACACCGTCCGGCCCCGTCATCGTGGGCAGGAACCGGCGTGCGATGGCGGACGCGCTCCGTAGCTGGCGTTCCCAGGCGGACGCTCCGGAACGCGCGACCCATTCCTCGCGTGCCGCCGGATCGCGAGCGGCGAGGAGCTCCAAGTAGCTGCCATCGGCGAGGCCGATCAGCGCGTTCTCGGTGGGGACGGCGTCGTGCCGGCCCCCCGGCGTCACCGCGAAGCCCGCGGCCCGGAACGCGACCTCCGCCTCGGCCAGACCGGGCACCACCACGACGACATGGTCGAGCGAGTCCATGCCTTCACTCTATCGCGTGCGCGCGTCGGTCAGGTCACCATGCGAACGGCCGCCCGCTTGCGAGGGCGGCCGTCGAGGGATGTCCGGCGGAACTGGCGCCAGGGGCCAACGGCCTCGGCTAGCGATAGAGCTTCTTCACATGCCCCCACATGCGCGAACCGGTGCTCACGGGCGGCGGCGGGTGCATAGGCTCCTGCCCATGTATGAGCGGCCGATCCTAAACTGACGGGAGCGCGCGATATCCCAAGTACTTGCGCGGTAACGCCGCCCGCGTGCCACTGCACTCGGCGGTCGTGGGCCAGGAGCGAGCGAACCACGCGAGGCTATGGCCGGCAGCGGGTTAGCCGGTCCAACTCGCCGCGACCGGGGGGTCAAGCGGCGAGCCGGGATTGCCGATGACAACGATGTATCGCCGGCCCATGCACTTCGGGCCACGGCACTGAAGCGCGTCACCTCACGGCCGAGCACGCCACGGAACCGCCATGCCCGCGAACCCCACCATGAAGCGCGAACCTCTCGAGGCTGGGCCGGTGCGCCGCGTGGTGCACACGCTCATGGCGCTCGCGGGTTGGGTGGTGTTCGTCTACTGGTGGTGGCTCGTGTTCCGGCGCGTCAATGCGACCGAGGTGCGCTACACCCTGTGGTTCATCGCCATCGCGCTCGTCGTGATCGTATTCGTCACCGTGCTGTGGGCGATCCACAACGCGCGCCTCTTCCGCAAGCGCGGGCCACGAACGCAGGTGCGCCTGGTGCGAGAGGACTTCTCGCGCGACACGGTGGGCCGGCTCGTGAACATGCCCGCGGTGCCGGCGGACTGTCTGAACGCCGGGATCATCGTCGTGCGCATCGAAGGCGAGGCGAAGGTCTACCGGCCCATCGCCGCGCGATTTGTCGCACGGCGAGCCGAACCGCCCAGGGTCGCATCGTGAGAGCGGCAATCCTCGACTTCCTGGGTGTCGTGCAGTCGCACCCGCTCTACTGGATCTCGCTCCTGTTCTTCGCGATCTATCCCGTGCTGAGCGCGATCACCTGGGTCACCACCGGCCTTCACTTCTACCTGCGTCGCGAGCGTGGCGAGGATCTGGTTGAGTCCCCGCCCGCGATGATGCACTACCCGAGGGTGAGCGTGCTGATCCCCGCCTTCTGCGAGGGCAAGGTGATCGCCGAGACACTCAAGTCCGCGACCCAGATCGACTACCCCGACTTCGAAGTCGTGGTTGTGGACGACGCGTCCACGGACGACACGAGGGACGTGGTCACGGCATTCGCGGAACGAGGCGAGGTGAGGCTCATCGCCAAGGAACGAAACGAGGGCAAGGCCATGGCACTCAACGACGCCCTGCCCTGCCTACGCGGCGAGATCGTGCTCATCATGGACGCCGACGCCATGCCGGATCCGCAGATCCTCCGCTGGATGGTGCCGCACTTCCAGTCCGCGCGCGTCGCGGGCGTCACCGGCAACCCGCGCGTCTACAACCGTGTCTCGTTCCTGTCGCAACTTCAGCTTGTGGAGTTCACCTCCATTGTCAGCCTGCTGCGCCGCGCGCAGCGGATCTGGGGCCGCATCCTCACCATGTCCGGCGTGGTCGGCGCTTTCCGCCGCTCGGCGCTCATCGACGTGGGCTGCTATAGCCCCGAGATGGCCACCGAAGACATCGACATGACGTGGAAGCTGCAGGGCGCCTCGTATGACGTGCGCTACGAGCCGCGCGCCGTGGTGTGGATGCGCGTGCCGCCGACGCTGGTCGCGCTCATCCGCCAGCGCCGGCGCTGGGCCCTGGGCCTGGCGCAGGTGACCCGGCGACACGCCCGCATGCTCGTGACCTGGCGCAACCGCCGGATGTGGCCGGTGTACTACGAGGCGATCCTGTCGATCCTCTGGGCCTACTGCTTCGTCGTGCTCACGTCGCTGTGGGTGCTGTCCTATTCGATGGGCGTGCCCCCCGTGGGCGCGTCGCCGATCCCGAACTGGTGGGGCATGATGATCGGCACGCTCTGCCTCACGCAGCTCTTCACCGGCGTGCTGCTGGATTCGCGCTACGACCGGACGTTGTTGCGCCATTACCCGGTGGCGGTGGTCTACCCCATCGTCTACTGGATGCTGATGAGCGCCATCACCGTGTACGCGACGCCTGCTGGACTGCTCGGCCGTCTCTCACACGGCCGGGTGACGCTGTGGAGGACCGAGCGATGAGCGCGCTCCGTTTGCGCAGGCTCGGGCGGTCCCTCGCGGCGATCGCGCTCGTGCTGGTCGGCGGCTCGTGTGCCTCGACCGCGCTGGCCGCGCCTGTGCGGCGCCCGGCGGCGGCGAAACCTACTGCTCCGCCGGCCGCGCCCGTCGCGGCCGCCGTGACTTCGACACCTGCGCCGGCCCGCGACCTGTGGCGCGAGGCCCGGGACCTCGCGAACCGCGGCGAGCCCGATTCGGCGCTGGCGCTGATCCGGCCGGCGGTGACGCGCGACACGGCGGCGTTCGAGCTCCGCTGGCTCGAGGCCAGCCTCACGGGTGAAGCGGGCCGGTCCGCCGAAGCGGTCCAGCTCTACGAGCGACTCTCCACCGCGTTCCCCGATCGCGCTGACGATCTTCTGGGTGACCTAGGTAAGGAGCGGTTGCGTTCGGACGATCCGCGGGGCGCCTTGCGCGACCTGCGCGCATGGCTTACCGATCATTCGGACGACGAGTCGGCGCGGCGACGATTGGCACTGGCACTGGCGCGCTCCGACAGCCTCGACGAGGCGCTCGTGGCGTACGACGCGCTGCTCTCGGAGCACCCGGACGAAACGGAGCTGGCTCTCGATCGCGCCCGCGTGCTGGGGTGGATGGGCCGCCACCGGCAGGCGATCACCGCCTACGCGGCCGTGCTCGAGCGCGAACCGCAGCTCGTGTCCGCCGAGCTGGGTCTCGCAAAGAACGAGAACTGGCTCGGCCGTCACCGCCGCGCGACGCATCGGCTGGAGGCCCTTGTCGAGCGAGGGAACGCCGACGCCGAGACGTGGAAGGCGCTTGCGTTCGCCCGCTACTGGGACGACGACCCCGACGGCGCGCTCCGTGCGCTCGAATCCCACCGCGCGCTCGAGCCCGAGGACCGTGAGGCGAAGGACCTGGCGGCGCGCATCGCGCGCGAGCACGCCTCGAACGTCGAGCTCGGCCACGGGCTTTCCCAGGACAGCGACGACCTGACCGTGGCGAGCCCGTCTGTCGAGGTGTCGTGGCCGCTCGCGCGCAATGCGGCCGGGGACGCCGGCTGGCGACAGGATCTCACCAAGGACGGTTTCGGCACGAATGACGCCATACAGCTCTCGGCTGGCGTGCGGTATCGCTTCGCTCCCGCGTGGACCGCGTACACGCGCGGCAGCGCGGTGACGTGGAAGAACGGGCCCGGCGCCACGCGAGGCGGCGAAGCGGGCGTCGTGCTCCGGCCGGTGGACCACGTGCGGTTCGAGGTAGTGGCGGGCCGCGAGCCCGTGCTTACGCGAGTCTCGCTCGAGCGCGGCATCTCACTCCTGTCCTGGATCACCACGGCGGACTGGGAAGTGTGGCCGCGCGTCGCGCTGCACGTGGATGCTCGCGCCGGATCCTACAGCGACGGCAACCGATCGGAGCGCACCGCCGCGTCCGCGCGCTGGCAGGTTCTGGATGCTCGCAAGTGGGACGTGACTGGGCTGCTTGGCGTTGAGCAACTGAACGTGCACGCGGACCTGGACAACGGCTATTACGATCCGGACTTCCACCGCGAGTGGGGGCCGGGCGTCGAGCTCGAGTGGCACCCCGCTGCCCGCTGGGCGTTCCGAGGTACGGGCAAGACGGGTTGGCAGCGCGACAAGGACAGTGCCTCCGAACCGTTCTATGGGCTGTCGTGGCGGGCGCGTTGGCGGCCCACGGAGGACTGGGACGTGGCGATCGAAGGCGGCAAGGGCGACTCGAATCTGCAGAGCGCGGCGGGCTACCGGCGCTCGTGGGTTCACTTCTCGGTCTCGCGAGCGTTCTAGTGGACCGCGCTCGCGCGCTGGCGCTGGCAGTGGCCGTGGCGCTCACCGCCGCGCCGCCGCTCAGCTACGCGCAGCGGGCTCCAGAACCGGCGAAGTCCGCATCTCAGGCGTTCCCGGAGATCGTCATCCTCGCCTATCACCACGTTGCGGACGATCCCAACGCCAGACTTCAGACGGTGGCGCCGTCGTTCCTCCGCGAACAGATCCGGGCCGCGCGCGCGCAGGGCTGGACGTTCATGAAGCTCGGTGACGTGCTTGCGCGTCGCGACCGGCCGGAGTCGCTGCCGCGGCGCGTCATGGTGCTCACGTTCGACGACGGCTATCGCAGCTTCCGCGAGAATGCGCTGCCCATCCTGCGAGCGGAAGGCGTTCCCGCTACACTGGCCTTGATCACCTCGTTCGTCGGAACTTCGCGCTCGGATCTCCCCCCGCTGCTCACCTGGCGGGAGCTCGAGGCGATCGCGGTGCGTGGCGACGTCGAGATGGCGTCACACACGCATGCGTTGCACCAGTACGAGACGTCGAACCCGCACGGCGACACGGGGCCGTCCGTCGGCACGCGGCGCTGGCTCGCGGACCTGTCGCGGTACGAGCATCGCGAGGAGTACCGGGGCCGGATCGCCGCCGACTTCGCCGAGTCGCAGCGCCTGTTCAAGGAGCATTTCGGGCATCCCGCGAGCGTGCTGGTGTGGCCGTATGGGTTCCACAACGAGATGGCGCGGAGCCAAGCCGCCCTGGCCGGATTCACGGCGACGCTCACGCTGGGCTCGAGTGAGGTGAGCGCCCACGACCTCCAGTCGGGCTGCCTGCCTCGCGTGCTCGTGACCCGCGATCACGACTTCACCGACCCCTCGCTCTCGTGGCTGCACGCGCCTGACCCGCCCATGCAGGCGGTCCAGGTGGACATGGACGCGCTCTGGGATCCCGATGAGACCGTATTCCGGGCCCGCATCGAGAACGTCGCCGTGCGCGCGCGTGCCATGGGAGCCACGCACGTCATCCTGCCGGCGTTCTCGAACCCGCGCCGCGACGGTTACCTGCTCCGCAGCTTCGCCATGAACCACCAGCTCCCGGTGATCGACGACGTCTGGTCCATGGCGGCGGCGCGGTTCGCGGCCTCGCAGCTCCGCGTGTGGGTGCAGGTGCCCAGCATGAACCTCAGCTGGGCGTGGGATCGTCATCCGAACTGGCGCGTGGGCTCGGGTGGCTGGTTCGGCACACCTTCGGCGTGGTCCACGCGGCTCTCGCCCGACATACCGGAGGTGCACCAGGCTGCCGTGGATCTGCTCACCGACCTCGCCGTCTACCTCCCGATCGACGGCATGCTGTTCGACGACGACGCCTCGATGTCCGCTGGCGAGCGGCTCGCGCGCGGAGGCTCCCAGGACGCCGCGCTCAAGTCACGTGCGATCCGCGGGCTGATCGAGGAGTGCAAGCGCGAGGTGCGAGCGTGGCGGCCCGACTGCAGGTTCGGCCGCGTCGTCTCGCCACAGGTCATCGAGCGTATGGGCGTCAGTTCGAACCAGTCGGCAACACTCGAAGACTGCTACGCGAGCGACGAACTCGTGGTGGTCCCACTACGCATTCCCTCGATGCTTGTCGCGGGAACCGGGCTGCCCCAAGGCGAGACCGAACGCCTTGCGCGCCGAGCGGTGTCGCGCTGGCGCGCGCTCGGGCATCACGACGCGGCGCCAGTGATGTTCCTCGTGCCGTCGCGCGAGCCGCGCTCGCGGCGGGCGCTGCCCGCGGACCGCCAGCAGGCGCTCGCGGCCGCCGCTCGCCGCGGCGGGCTCGTCTACCTGGGTGCGGGCTTCGTGGCGGCCGAAGGCGAGCTGCCCGTGGGCCTACTCGAGCGCCGTCCGCCGTCGGCGTCGGCGCCGGTGCAGAACGCCTCGAAACGCTGAATCGCGGCACGCGCGCGACACCGTGTGCACCGCGGTCGCGATCGCGTGGTTCAGCTCTTGAGCAGGTTCCGCAGGACGGTCTGGAGAATTCCGCCGTTCCGGTAGTAGTCCACGTCCACGGGCGTGTCGAGCCGCGCCAGCGCCGTGAACTCGAGCACGGACCCGTCCTCGCGCCGCGCGCGCACCTTCATCCGTTGGCGGGGTTTCAACTCACCCGTGAGTCCCGAGATGTCGAACGTCTCGCGGCCCGTGAGCCCGAGCGAGTCCGCGCTCTGCCCGGCGTCGTAGACCAGCGGCAGCACGCCCATGCCCACGAGATTGCTGCGATGGATGCGCTCGTAGCTCTCGGCCAGCACCGCGCGCACGCCGAGCATGAGCGTGCCCTTCGCGGCCCAGTCGCGCGAGCTCCCGGAGCCGTACTCCTTTCCGGCGAGCACCACCAGGGGAGTGCTCGCCTCCCGGTAGCGCGCGCTGGCGTCGTAGATCGCCATCTGCTCGCTGCTCGGGAAGTGCACGGTCACGTTGCCCTCGCTGCCTGGCACGAGCAGATTCTTCAAGCGGATGTTCGCGAAAGTGCCGCGCACCATGACCTGGTCGTGGCCACGCCGCGAGCCATAGCTGTTGAAGTCGCGCTTCTCGATGCCGCGCTCCATGAGCCACTTCCCCGCCGGGCTCGCGAGCGCGATGTCGCCGGCCGGCGAGATGTGGTCAGTGGTCACGGAGTCGCCGACCATGACGAGGCAGCGCGCCCCCGTGACGTCGGTGAGCGGCGTCAGTTCGCGCGCCAGACCGCTGAAGAATGGCGGTTCGTGGATGTACGTGCTTTCCGCGTCCCACTCGTAGCGTTCGCCGCCCGCCACGGGAATCGCGTTCCAGCGCGGGTTGCCGTCGAACACGTTGGCGTAGCTCGTGGCGAACATCCCGGGTTCCAGGCTCGTGGCCGTGGTCTCGGCGATCTCAGCCTGCGTCGGCCAGATGTCACGCAGGTAGACTGGCCGGCCGTCGCTGCCGGTGCCGAGCGGGTCGCGCTCGAAGTCCACGTCCACGCGGCCGGCGAGCGCGTACGCGACGACGAGCGGCGGTGACGCCAGGTAGTTCGCGCGCGTGAGCGGATTCACGCGACCTTCGAAGTTGCGATTGCCCGAGAGCACCGCGGCGGCGACAAGCTTGCCGCTGTCCACGGCGCGAGCCACGGCTTCGGGCAGTGGACCGGAATTCCCGATACAGCTAGTGCATCCGTAGCCCACGACGTGGAAGCCGAGCGCCTCGAGATCGGTGAGCGTGCCGGAGCTCTTGAGGTACTCGGTGACGACCTTGGAGCCCGGCGCCATGCTGGTCTTCACGTGCGGCGCCACGCGTAGGCCCTTCGCCACGGCCTTCCGCGCGAGGAGTCCCGCGCCGAGCATCACGGACGGATTCGACGTGTTCGTGCACGACGTGATCGCGGCGATGACCACGGCGCCATGGCCGATCTTCTCGCTGAGGCCATTGCTCTCCACGGTCGCCGTGCGTTCGAGGTCGGCCTCGGCGAGTCCGTAGCCCCGCTCCTTGACCGGCGCCGTGAGTCCCTTCCGGAAACTCGACTTCATGTCGCGCAGCGCGACGCGGTCCTGTGGCCGCTTGGGGCCCGCGAGACTCGCTTCGACGGACGACAGGTCCAGCTCGAGCGTGTCGGTGAACGACGGATCCGCCGTGTCGTCGGCGCGGAACAGTCCCTGCACCTTGCAGTAGGCCTCGGTGAGGCGTGCTGCCTCGGAGCGATTCGTGCGCTCGAGGTAGCGGAGCGTCTCGGCGTCCACCGGGAAGTAGCCGATCGTGGCGCCGTATTCGGGCGCCATGTTCGCGATGGTGGCGCGGTCCGGCAGCGTCATGGCGGAGAGGCCGGGACCGTAGAATTCCACGAACTTGTCCACCACGCCTTTCTTCCGGAGCATCTGCGTCACGGTGAGCACCAGGTCCGTGGCGGTGACACCGTCCCGGAGCCGCCCCGTGAGCTTGAATCCCACAACCTGAGGCGTGAGCAGGTAGAGCGGCTGACCCAGCATGACGGCCTCGGCCTCGATGCCGCCCACGCCCCAGCCCACCACGCCGAGCCCGTTGATCATGGTCGTGTGCGAATCGGTGCCCACGAGCGTGTCGGGGAACGCCACTGTCTCGTCGCCCTCGCGCCGCGTCAGCGTCACACCCGCCAGGTACTCGAGGTTCACCTGGTGCACGATGCCCGTGGCGGGCGGCACGACGCGGAAGTTCGAGAACGCCTTCTGCCCCCAGCGCAGGAACTCGTAGCGCTCCTTGTTGCGCTGGAACTCGATCTCGGCGTTCTTCTCCAGTGCTGCGCTCGAGCCGAACAGGTCCACCTGCACGCTGTGGTCGATGACGAGGTCCACCGGCACGAGCGGATTGATGCGCGCGGGATCGCCGCCCATTCGTTGCACGGCTTCGCGCATCGCCGCCAAGTCCACGACGCACGGGACGCCGGTGAAGTCCTGGAGGATGACGCGCGCGGGTTTGAACGGCAGCTCCACGGGCTCGATCCCGGTCGCCTGCCAGCGCGCGAGCCGCTTCACGTCGTCGCGCGTGACCTGGTAGTCGTCGCACTGGCGCAGCGCGGCTTCGAGCAGCACGCGCACCGAGAACGGGAACTTCGAGAGATCCACGCCCAGCTGCGAGGCGAGCGCGTCCAAGCGGTAGACGTGGAGGGTGCCGGCGGGCGTGGCGAGCGGCTGGCGGACGCCGAAGGCGTCACGAGGCGAGTTGGCCATTTCTCGTCCTTTCCTGAAACGGCGGCTCACAGGGCCGCCGGGACAGACGGGGAGGCACACAGGGCCTCCGGGAACGGACTCCATCCTATACCATCGGCGCGGCCCGCGCCGGACTGAACCCGGGCCGGCTCACCATGAGCCGCCTCGCACTCCGCATCCTCGGCTTCGCGTTGCCCGCGATCGGCTTCGTGAGGGTACTCCACGTGAACCGTGAGGCCTCGGGCGGGGGCGCGCTCGACGGCGTTGCCCCGGGGCTCGCGTCCACGCTGCCGTTCGCGGCCGTCTCCTGGCTGCGCTCGCGCCTCGAGGGGAATCGCGCGAGCGCGAGTGCGCGCGGCCTCACGCTCTAGCCGAAGGCGAGGCGAGGAAGCCCGAGCCCCCAACCGCACCGCCGGCCATGCCGTTCATCGGCCCGGGCGCACCACTCGTCGGAAGCCCGTGGGCGCGCCGTGTCCCGGCGGCGAGGATGAGCGCGTTGGAAGGGCCACGGCGCGATGGCGCCGGCGGTCCAGGCGACTCGGAGGGCCTCTCATGTACCTGCTCATCAAGCTCCTGCATGTCACCGCCGTGATCGCGTTCCTCGGCAACATCACGACGGGGTTGTTCTGGCACGCTCACGCCGCCCGCAGCGGGGATCCGCGCCTGCTTCACCATGCAGTGGACGGCATCATCCGCAGCGATCGCTGGTTCACGCTGCCCGGGGTCGTCGTCATCATCGTCACCGGAGTCCTCGCCTCGCTGCACGCGCACCTGGGGCTTCTCCGAACACCGTGGATCGCGTGGGCCATCGGCCTGTTCGCGTTCTCGGGCGTGCTCTACGTGTGGCAGGTCGCGCCGCTTCAGGAGAAGTTGCGCACGGTCGCCCGCGAGGGGCTCCAGTCGGGCACGTTCGACCACGGCCGCTATCACGGACTCGCGAGGCGCTGGGAGTTCTGGGGAGCGCTCTCCCTGCTGGCGCCCGTGGGAGCGCTCGTCCTGATGGTGCTGAAGCCCGGATCCTGACCCTCGCGCTCCCGGCGGCCAGCGGTCGCCATCCACGACTCGAACCCGGAGATACGAACATGAGACGCCTGCTTACCGTTTCGCTCGCACTCGCCGTCGCGCAACTCCTCCCTTCGGCCGCCTCGAGCCAGGGCCGCCCGGACAGCGGCGCCCTGATGACCGCCCAGCGCGCGGCATTGCGACCGCTCGCCATGATGGACGGCGTGTGGCGCGGCACCGCCCGCATCCTGGACGCGAGCGGGAGCTGGCGGGAACACCCGCAGACCGAGCGCGTCGGCCCGATGCTCGACAGTACGCTTAAGGTGATCGAAGGCCGCGGCTACGATGCCGACGGCAAGAAGGTGTTCAACGCGTTCGCGGTGTTGTCGTGGGATGCCGGCAAGAAGGCGTTCGCGTTCCGCTCGTACACGAGCGGCCTCTCGGGGGACTTCTCGTTCACGCCCACGGACTCGGGCTACGTGTGGGAGATCCCGGCGGGCCCCATGACCATTCGCTACACCGCGGCGGTTCGTGATGGGAAGTGGCACGAGGTCGGCGATCGCATCGTGCCCGGCCAGGAGCCCATCCGCTTCATCGAGATGAATCTCCAGCGCGTGGGGCCGTCGGACTGGCCTGCGGGCGGAGCGGTGCCACCGCGCTGATGCCGGTGCTGGGTTCACCGTGGTACGGTCCGCGTACTCCCGCTTCCCCGCATCCCGAACCACGAGGGTTCCCCCATGCGTTCACACACCTTTCGACGCTTCTTGCTCGTCCTTGGCGTGATGACCTTGTCGTTGCTCGCCGGCTGCAAGGGCGAGCGTGTCACGACCATCAAGACGCTGCTCGACGACCCCTCCCGCTTCGACAAGCAGACCGTGCGCATCGCCGGCGACGTGACGCGCTCGCTCGGCATTCTGGGCTACGGCGCCTACGAGGTGGACGATGGCACGGGCAAGATCCCGGTCGTCACCCAGGAGGGCGGCGCGCCGCGCACCGGCGCCAAGGTGGGCGTCGAGGGCGAGTTCCGCTCGGCGTTCACGATGGGCAGCACGACCGCCGCGGCCATCGTGGAGAAGCAGCGCTACACGCCCTAGCCGATCGTTCGAGATTGACCCCAAGGCAGCGGCGGCCGAAGATGCCCCGCATCCGGTAGTCCCCGACACGTCCCGCCGGGCTCCACGGAACGGAGCCCTGAGACGCGCGGCGAGCCTTGCAGCCCGCACAAGGAGGTGCGCATGGCCCCACTCCTCCTCGCCACATTCCTCGCGCAGTCCGCCTTGCCCGTCATCGATTCGGGCTCCACCGCGTGGATGCTCACCTCGTCCGCGCTGGTGCTGCTCATGATCCCTGGGTTGGCACTCTTCTACGGCGGAATGGTGCGGCGGAAGAACATCCTCACCACGATGATGCAGTCGTTCGTGGCCATGGCCGTGATCGGCGTGCAGTGGGTGCTGGTCGGCTATTCGCTCGCATTCGGCAAGAGCGTCGGCGGCTGGATCGGCTGGACGCCGGCCTACCTGGGCCTCAACGGCATCTCGCCGCACCAGCTGTTCAGCGACAAGTCCATCCCCGAGCTGGTGTTTGTGATGTTCCAGGGAAAGTTCGCGATCATCACGCCCGCGTTGATCAGCGGCGCCGTGGCCGAGCGGATGAAGTTCTCGGCGTGGGTGTGGTTCATCCTGCTGTGGTCCACGTTCATCTACTGCCCGCTCGCTCACTGGGTGTGGGCGTCGGACGGCTGGCTCTATAAGTACGGCGTGCTGGATTTCGCCGGCGGCACGGTGGTGCACATCTCGGCCGGCATCTCGGCCATCGTCCTCGCGCGCATCCTCGGGGCGCGGCGTGACTATCCCGGCGGCGCCATTCTGCCCAACAGCCTCGTGCTGACGCTCACCGGAGCGGGCCTCTTGTGGTTCGGCTGGTTCGGGTTCAACGCCGGCAGCGCGGTGGCGGTGGAGCATCCCGTTGCGGGCGCCACGGCCGGCCTCGCATTCACCACGACACAGGCCGCCGCCGCGAGCGCGGGCCTCGTGTGGATGCTGCTCGAGTGGAACCACACCGGGAAACCCACGAGCCTCGGCATGGCCTCGGGCATCGTGGCCGGGTTGGTCGCGATCACGCCAGCCGCCGGGCACGTGATGCCGGTGTGGGCGATCGTCATCGGCGCCATGGCCTCGGTGCTGTGCTACGGCGCCGTGCGCCTCAAGCATCGCTCGGGTCACGACGACTCGCTGGACGCGTTCGGCGTGCATGGCGTGGGCGGTATCTGGGGTGCGCTCGCCACAGGCGTGTTCTGCTTCCAGCCAGTGGCAGGGCTCTTGGCCGGGCATGGCGAACAGGTGGTGAAGCAGTTGGTGGGCGTGGCCGTCACGCTGGTGTTCGCGGGCGGCGGCACGTGGATCTTGGCGACGCTCCTCCAGCGCACGCTCGGCCTGCGCGTCTCGGACGCGCACGAGCGTGACGGCCTCGACATCTCAGCGCACGGCGAGCGCGGCTACCATCTGTGACCCGGGGAGGATCGGCGGCATGAAACTCATCATCGCGATCATCCGGCCGGAGCGGCTCGGCGCCGTGCAGGAAGCGCTCCAGGCCGCGCTCGACGAGGGTGGCCACTACCGTCTCACGGTGCAGACCGTGGACGGCCACGGCCGCCAGGAGGGCGAGATCGAGTACTTCCGCGGCGAACCGGTGCGCCAGAACACGGTGCAGAAGACGCAGGTCACGATCGGCCTCAACGACGCCTACGTCGAACCCGCCATCGCCGCGATCATGAGGGGCGCCCGTACCGGCGGCGGCGAGATCGGCGACGGCAAGATCTTCGTGCTTCCGCTCGAGGAGTGCGTTCGCATCCGCACCGGCGAGCGCGGCGGCGGGGCGATCTAGCCCAGCAGTTCTCTCAGCCGCTCGTGCCCGGTGCGGCTCACGGGGAGCTGGCGGCCGTCGTGCAGTACCGCGACGCGCTGGTCCTTCGCGAGCAGCTCGATCCGCGCGATGCGCTCGACGTTCGCCACGAACGAGCGGTGCACGCGCACGAAGCGGTCGGGGTCGAGTGACTCCGCGAGTTCCGACAGCGTCTGGTGCTTCAAGTGCGCCTTGCCACCCGAGTGGATCGCGACGTAGTCGTCCTGCGCCTCCAGGTAGTCCACGCGCTCGGCCGGGAGCACGTGCACCTGCGCGCCATCGCGCACCACGATGCGTTCGGCGTGCTTCCCGGGGCCGCGCGCCGTGCGCGCGAGCGCCGCGCCGCTCGGGGCCGGAGGTTGCGGTGTGTCGGCCGGCGCGCGCCTCGACATCACCGCCAGCCGCTCGCGCGCGCGATCAAGCGCTTCGGCGAGGCGCTCGCGCCCAAAGGGCTTCAACAGGTAGTCCACCGCGTGCACCTCGAACGCCTGGAGTGCGTACTCGTCGTATGCGGTGCAGAAGATCACGGCCGGCCTCGGCTCCAACAGCTCCAGCACCTCGAAGCCGTCGAGCTTGGGCATTTGCACGTCCAGGATGACGAGGTCGGGCTTTCGCTCGGAGATCTGCTTCACCGCCTCGAAGCCGTTCGCGCACTCGGCCACCACCTCCACGCCGTCGTGCGCGCCGAGGTATTCGCGAAGCAGCGTGCGTGCGGGTGCCTCGTCGTCCACGAGCACGACTCGCAGGGGCTCAGGCACGCGCGGCCTCCGCCGCGAGCGCGGGGAGCGTGAGCGTGACGCGGAATCGGTCCCCCCGCTTCCCCGAGGAGAGGTGCGCGTCGCGGGCGCCGAACACCTCGAGCCGGCGGCGCACGTTCTCGAGGCCCACTCCCTCGCCCCGGCGCGAGGGCGCGTCCAGATCCACGGGATTCTCCACCACCACGCGCAGGAGTCCGGCCTCGCAGCGCGCCTCGATGCGGATGGCGCCGCCGTCCACGCAGTCCTGGATGCCGTGCTTGATGGCGTTCTCGACCAGCGGCTGCAGCAGCAGCGGCGGCACTCGGCAGCGGACGGCTTCGGGGTCCACCGCGCGCTCGACGCGCAGGCGCTCGCCGAAACGCACCTGCTCGATGCCGAGATAGCGCTCGACCAGCGCCAGTTCCTCGCCCAGCGAGACGGCGTCGCGAGAGCCGAGCGCGAGCGTTCTGCGCAGGAAGTCGCCTAAGCCCTCGCACATGCGGCGCGCGGCCTCGGGGTCGCTCCCGACCAGCGCATTGATGGAGTTCAAGCTGTTGAACAGGAAGTGCGGGTTGAGCTGGGCGCGCAGCGCGCGCAGCTCGGCCTCGCGCGCGGAGACCTCGGTCTCGAGCACGCGGCGCTCGGCTTCGTGCGACGCCTCGAACGCGAGGTAGAGATAGTGCGCGACCGCACTCAAGAGGTAGATCGGGATGCCCGCCACGTAGAGCACGGCCAAGTCGGCGAAGATGGCGCTGCGACTCATCCCGGCGTAGAACCACTTGTCGATCGCCACTGACCAGAACGTGCCGAGCGCGACCCACACCGCGCTCGTCTGGAGCGCGACCGAAACCTGCGCCGTGAGCGGCCTCCACGACGCGTTGCCGGTCATGGGCTGCCGACGGCACATCCACCACGCGGACAGCACGATGAAGCTGTAGATCACCATGAGCGGCACGGCGAACGCCAGCGCCGCGCCCCACGGTCGCGGATTCAGCAACCTCAGCACCCATGCCAGCGCCACGCCGAACAGCGCGGCGATCGCCGCCATGAGCAGCAGCCGTGCGGGCCGGGCGAGGAG
Organism: Candidatus Eiseniibacteriota bacterium; assembly: GCA_023249845.1. Lineage (GTDB taxonomy): Bacteria > Eisenbacteria > RBG-16-71-46 > RBG-16-71-46 > RBG-16-71-46 > JAIOPA01. The sequence goes on along the minus strand of JAHFBW010000015.1, from coordinate 7,858 downwards.
CGGGTGCACTTGACTAGTCCGTGGGTGGAGGCGAAGCCGGGCCCGACGGGCCGTCCTCGCGCGTGATCGTCACGCCCGTTGCGTCCACGCGGACCTCCTTGCGACGCGAGCCGCCGGTGGCGACACCCACGCGCACGCCGCGAAACTCGCCCGGCGTCTTGGCGTTCTTGATCTCGACGCCCCCCATCACGACCAGGCCGCGCACGACGAGCGTCGTGACGCCGTCACCCCTGTAACGCGACTTGTCCTCGACGCCGCCCATGATCGGGGTGACCTCGTTCACCACCTGCCAATCCTCGGGCACGATGAGCTCGATGCCGCCCCACCACGTGAACGTCTCGACCACGATCTCGCGGCCGCGCGGCTTGGCGTTGCGCAGATCCAACTCGACGCCGCCCATCACCGCGGTGGCCTCGATACCGATCAGGTCCTGCGATTCGATATTGCGCACGACGCCGCCCATGAACGCGAACGGCCGTGGGTAGGAAGCGCGATCAGCGTGGGCGCCCTCGGCGCTCCCGCGTGTCGAGCGCCAGATGAGCGCGGCGCCGACGAAGATCATGAACAGCGGCCACAGCCGGAAGATGCTGACGTGCACGACGTCCAGCTCGCGCAGCAGCATCCACAGGCCGATGAGTGAGAACAGCGCGCCACTCACGACGCTGCGCTGGCCCAGGATGCCGAACAGGCGCGTGAGGCCGAACGCCAGCAGGAATACCGGCCACCAGCGCAGCACGGCGTCGGCGTCCAGCACACCCAGATTGTCCGCCGTCCACAACACACCGAGCGTGAGCAGCACGAGGCCGAACACGAGGCGCCCCGAGAACGGGATCACCGGACGCGTCCGCGTCGGATGCATCGGGTCCCTGGGGTCAAACGTCATGGCTCACCTCCGGTGCGTGCTCGAGAGAGTCCTTGGCGGGAGCGTGCACCAGCCACGCCGCGAGCGCGAGTCCCAGCGCCGCAGCGAGCACCAGCAGCACGGCCTGACCACTCACCGAGACCGCGGTGCGGGCCAGCTCTGCTCCCGCCGCCAGCGCCCGGGCCGGCTTGCCCCACGCCACGAGTGCCAGGATCACGACGTTCTGGAGCACCAGCCAGACCGTGCACGTGGCGAACACCGCTTCGCGCCAGCGCCGCCAACCTCTGCGTCCGTTCTCAGCCGACATGCTCGCCTCCTTCCCGGCGCGCCGTCGCCAACGAGGCCGCCCACTCCGCCAACGTGCCGAGGCCCACGGCCACGAGTGCCAGCGGCCAGCTGTTGCCCCAGCCCATGTCGTACCAGTGGTTCACCGCCGCGGCCATCCACAAGCCCATACCCATCGTGGTCACCGCGGAGCCGATGCTCTTGGGGTTCTGGCCGCCGATCAGCCCTACGAAGCCAGCGGCGACGACTGCGTACGGCCACCAGGCGCGCCACGCGTCCTGCGACAGCGTGCCGTTCATGATGAGCAGGAACCAAACTCCCAGACCGATGAGGAACAGTCCCCAGCCGATCTGTTCGCGGTTCCGCGAGGCTTTCTCGTGTCTCTCCGTCGTCATCGCCGTTCCTCCCTCCGTCGACCCGGGCGCCACGTGCACCCGACTGTCAATCGCTCGTGGGTCAAGTTACGGTCGGATCGGCGCGCGGTCGCGTGGGTTTCGGCGAGTGACCGGCGGGAGTCGGTGAACAGCGCTGGCGGGGCTGTGGATGCCACGGGCTGGGGGCGCGCGGCGGGCGCTGGAACGGTAGGCGACGGTCGCGTTGAGGCCGGCTGGATGGCGAAGCGGCACACGACTCAGCGGGTCGTGCGAGGGCTTTCCCGGCTCACGTCACGCGCGAGCAGCGCGATCGAGCCCGCGATCACGATGAGCGCGAACGAGAACCATTGGATCGCGTACGAGAGATGCACGCGCGGGTCGGGCGCGCCCTCGGGTTCGTCGAGCGGCACGAGTCCGAGCGCCCGGTCCGCGTCGGGCACCTCGAGCGCCCACACCACCCACGGTGCGACCGGCGCGGGAACGTGCCGGGCGACGTCCGCGGAGTCGAGCGTCCGCGCCGACCACAGCTCCACGCCCGGGCGCGTGGCGTCGAGCCGCGACCAGGGAACCGCGCGCGACGACGGGTCGAGCGGTTGCACGAACCCCACGACCTCGGCCGTGCTGTCGGGCCACTCTTCCGGATGCGCCGTGCGCGCGTCGGCGGCCGCGAGCCAGCCGCGCTCCACCAGCACGCGCTCGCCCGAGCGAAGCACGACGAGTGTGACGACCGCCACGCCCGCGGCACCCAAGTGCGTGCGGCCCGAGAGCAGGATGTGCCGCTCACGCTCCCACCGCCCGGTCAAGAGCGCGCGCCGTCCGAACACCGGGGCGGTCGCCGGAAGTGAGTCGCCCAGCACCACGGGTGAGCGCTCGCGTATCCACTTGAGCGCCGCTCGCGCGCTGCCCTTCTCTCTCGCCCGTGACAGCTGCCACGCTCCCAGGCGCACGAACGTCGCGGCGACCAGCAGCGCCAGCAGCGCGAAAGCGATGCGGCCCGGACGCACGTTCAACTGGCCGGCTTGGGTGCGGGCGGCTCCAGGTCGAACGCGACGACGGTGGACTGGAATCCGCATGTCTTGTGGGTCGAGTCGCAGAACGGCTTCTTCGCCGAATGGCCACAGCGGCAGAGGGTGACGCGCGTGCGGCCGGCCAGGCCGAAGGGCTTGCCGTCCTGGTCCACGATCTCGAAGTCGCCTTCCACGCGGATCGAGCCGTTGTTCGAGATGGTGAGCCGGGTTCCGGCCATGGAGACCTCAGGTGCGAGTCGAAGGAGGGGCGCGCGACCGTTGTCACAACCGATTGCGGGCGCGGGCGATGGGTGTAGAGCGCCACTCTAGCAGCGCCTCCGGCGGCGGGCGAAGGCGGCGGCTGGCGGCTCTGGAACTGCAACCGGCGCCCGCGGGCGCGCGTAGAATCCCACGTCGGCGCCCCCGGGGCCCACGGCTCCGCCCGCCGCTCGCACGGTCCTTTTCCGGAGGTCCGAAGTGGTCGAGATGGTGGTCCTCGCCGGGCTCGCGTTCGCGGCCCTCATCGTCCTCGGGGTGCTGATCTCGGTGTTCAGCGTCGTCGGTTGGTTCCTGTGGCTGCCGTTCAAGATCCTCGGCTGGGCGCTGCGCGTCGTGGGCCTGCTGTTCGCGCTCCCGTTCGTGATCATCGCGCTCCTGCTCGGTGGATTCGGCGTGCTCCTGGGCACTGGCGTCCTGTTGATCCCGCTGTTCCCGCTCCTGCTCGTGGGCGGGGTCTTCTGGTGGCTGTTCCGCGACCGGCGGCGCCCCGCGCCGCAGGCACGCGTCGTGAGCTGAGCACCCACACGAACTTCGCCTGACCGGGCGAATCGCGCGGCGGCGTCTCCCACCCGGAATGGGAGCGCCGCCGTTCGCGTTCCGGGCCCCATTTCTCATGCTGCGCCGGGCGCTCGAGGCGCGCTAGAATGTTCCCCGAACGGGTTCCCGCTTCCATGGGACGCCGGGCTTTGGAGGAAACCGTCCATGCGCCCGAAGTTGGCTGTCTCAGCGCCTCGCCGGCGATGCGCCTGGGCCGCAGCCCTGGCTTCACTCCTCACCTCCGCCCTTCTCCTCGCGACCGCAACGGGGCGTGCCCACGCGCAATCGCTGGTCCAGGGGATGCCGAGCCCGAACGGAACGGTGAGCGCTTTCGCCACGATCGGGAACACGCTCTACCTCGGCGGCGCATTCGACCGACTCGGGACGTACACCGGCGGCGGCGGCGCGTTCGACGCGGCCACCGGGCGCGTCTTGTCGGGGAGCCCCAAACTTCGCGCGTTGGGCCCGAGCTTCGCGTATCCCGGTGGCGTCGTGACCGTGGCGATCCCTGATGGCTCGGGCGGCTGGTTCGTGGGCGGGGACTTCCACTCGCTGGAGGGTGTCACGCGACCCTTCGTCGCCCACGTGGATCAGAGCCGCAACGTGCTGCCCTGGGCGCCACCGGCGCCGAACGGCTCGGTCTGGTCCCTGCTCCTCTCCGGATCGACGCTCTACGTCGGTGGGGACTTCACGGCATTCGGCGGCACGACGCGCAACCACATCGCGGCGCTCGATGCCTCGTCCGGTGCCGTATCGAGTTGGAATCCAGGTGCGGACAACCGCGTCATGGCGTTCGCGCTCTCGGGATCGACGCTCTACGTCAGTGGCTCGTTCACCACGCTCGGGGGCGCGTCGCGGCCGAACCTGGGCGCCGTGGACGTGATCACCAGCGCGACGACCGGCTGGACACCGAACGTCGTCGGATCCTTCGTGCAGACCATCACGCTCGATGTCGGTCTCGCCTACATCGGGGGAGCCTTCGACTCGGTCCAAGGGATCGCCCGCGTGAACGCCGCGGCGGTGAATCTCGGAACCGGTGCACCCACCTCCTGGGCGCCGAACGCGAATGGTACCGTGAACTCGCTGATCCCGAGCGGTGGCTCGATCTACGCGGGCGGAGCGTTCACGAGCATCGGAGGGAAGTCACGCATCGGTGTCGCCCAGCTCAACACGACGAATGGCAATGCCTCCGCGACGTGGAACGCGGCAAGCAACGACTACGTCTATCAACTCGCGCTCTCGGGCACGACGCTTTACGCGGGCGGTGCGTTCACCGCGATCGGCGGCCAGTCACGATCGAAGATCGCTGCGATCGCTCTGCCCACGGCGCTGGCGACCTCTTGGGCCCCCTCCGTGGACGGGAACGTGGTGACGGTCGCCCCCTCTGGCGGCGCGGTATGGCTCGGAGGCCTGTTCCAGCGTGCGGATTGGGTCACGCGCCGCGGACTCGCTTCGATCGATCTCCCAACGCGCTCGGTCTCGAACTGGAATCCGGACGTGAACGGCAGCGTTCACGCGCTCGCGACGGATGGCGCCACACTCTACGTGGGCGGGATGTTCTCGCAGGCGGGCGGAATCGCGCGCAACGGCCTCGCGGCCTACTCGTTGCCCTCCGCGACGCCGAATGGGTTCGACACGCACGTGAATCAGGGCTCGGCGGCCATCCCGATCATCTACGGGCTCTACTTGGAATCCGGCGTGCTCCGTGTCGTGGGCCAGTTCGATCATCTCGGCGGGCAGCTCCGCAACCACGCGGGCGCGGTGGACCCCGTGACCGCCGTGGCCACGACCTGGGCCCCGGAACCCAACAGCCCCGTGCGCGCGATCGTGCCGATCGCGGGTGGCGTCTACCTTGCGGGCGGCTTCCACACCGTGCAAGGCGTCGCGCGCGACTTCCTCGTCCTCGTGGACCGCGTGACCGGCACGCCCACGTCGTGGGTCCCGCCCGTCTTCGCGGGCGGCTTCAAGTTCGGGGGCACGCTTGTCTCCGCGAACCTGTTCTCGCTCGCGGAGAAGGCGGGTGTGCTGTATGTGGGGGGATCGTTTCAATCGGTGGCCTCGCAGTTGCGCACGAACTTCGCCGCGCTCGATCCCAACGGGGCGCTGCTGCCCTGGAACGTCACGGGCGTCTACACGGCGGATTCCAACATCGGCACGATGTCGCTCGACTCGGAGGGCGAGAGCGTGCTCGCCGCGAGCACGGCGCCGATCTCGAATGGCTTCCGCGTCCTGGATCCATCGAGCGGCGCGAGCGCCGGCTGGCCTCCAGAACTCCTCGGCGCCCAGAAAGTCGGGCGGGCTGGCGGCTACATCGTGGTCGGCGGAGATTTCCTGGATGCGGGCTCCGTGCCGTCGCCCACTCTCGCGGTGTTCATCGATCCTGCCGCCCTCGCAGTTCCCTCGGAGGCCGGCCGATTCGCGAGGTTCTCGCTCTCGCGACCGGTACCGAATCCCGCCCGACGGGAGTCGAGCGTGCGCTGGACCGCGACCGAGCCCGGCGTCTTCTCGTTGCGGCTGCTCGATCCCGCGGGCCGCGTCGTGCGCACGCTCGTGGATCGCGCCGAGTTCGCTGCTGGCACGGGCGCGCAGACGTTCGTGACCGCGGGACTCGCGCCGGGGATCTACCTGCTCGATGCCGAGACCGGCGACACGCACGTGAGTCGCAAGCTCCTGATCGTGCGCTGATCGACGTGCGGACGGGCCGCGCGGGCGGGCTTGATAAAGCCTCGCCCGCGCGGCATTCTCCGCCGGTTCGACACCCTCCCACTGGCCTCCACGGCGCCCCGAGCGCACTTCCCCACTAGAAAGCACCCCATGGCAGCCGATCCGTCACGCCCGTTCATCTACGTCATGAAGGACCTCCGCAAGGTGGTCCCGCCCAAGCGCGAGATCCTCAAGGGGATCTGGCTGTCGTTCTACTATGGCGCCAAGATCGGCGTGCTCGGCGCCAACGGCGCGGGCAAGAGCTCGCTGCTGCGCATCATGGCCGGCGAGGACCAGGAGTTCATCGGCGAGGCGTGGCTCGGGAAGGGCCATACCGTGGGATTCCTGCCGCAGGAGCCCAAGCTCGACCCCAAGAAGACCGTGCTCGAGAACGTCCAAGAAGGCGTGGCCGGGAAAGTCGCTGTGGTGAAGCGCTGGAACGAGATCAGCGCCCGGTTCGCCGAGCCCATGAGCGACGACGAGATGGAGAAGCTCCTGGCGGAGCAGGCCAAGGTGCAGGACCAGATGGACGCGGGAAACCTGTGGGACCTGGATCGCCAGCTCGACATCGCCATGGACGCGCTCCGCTGTCCGCAGGGCGACGCCGACGTCACCACGCTCTCGGGCGGTGAGCGCCGCCGAGTCGCGCTCTGCCGACTGCTGCTCTCGCGCCCGGACCTGCTGCTCCTGGACGAGCCAACGAACCATCTGGACGCCGAATCCGTGGCGTGGCTCGAGCGCTTCCTCCAGGAATACGAGGGCACCATCGTGGCGGTGACGCACGACCGCTACTTCCTCGACAACGTCGCCGGCTGGATCCTCGAGCTGGACCGCGGCGAGGGCATCCCGTGGGAAGGCAACTACTCGAGCTGGCTCGAGCAGAAGAAGAACCGGCTCCAGCAGGAGGAGAAGCAAGAGTCCGCGCGGCAGAAGACGCTCGAGCGCGAGCTCGAGTGGGTGCGCCTCGCCCCGCGCGCCCGGCAGGCCAAGAGCAAGGCGCGGCTCCAGGCTTACGAGAAGATGCTGTCCGAGGAAGGCCGCGAAAGAATAGACAACGTCGAGATCTACATCCCGCCGGGTCCGCGGCTCGGGAACGTGGTCATCGAGGCGAAGGGCCTGCGAAAGGGCTACGGCGACAAACTGCTCATCGACGACCTGTCGTTCAAGCTGCCGCCCGCCGGCATCGTGGGCGTGATCGGGCCGAATGGTGCGGGCAAGACCACGCTGTTCCGCATGCTCGTCGGGCAGGAGAAGCCCGACGCGGGAACGTTCCGGGCCGGCGAAACGGTGAAGATCGCATATGTGGACCAGAGCCGGGATTCGCTGAACGCCGAGAAAACGGTCTACGAGGAACTCTCGGGAGGCAACGAACTCATCACGCTCGGCAAGCGCGAGGTGAACGCGCGCGCCTACTGCGCCTGGTTCAACTTCCGCGGTGCCGACCAGCAGAAGAAGGTGGGCACGCTGTCCGGCGGCGAGCGCAATCGCCTGCTCATGGGCAAGCTGCTCCAGACCGGCGGCAATCTCTTGCTCCTGGACGAGCCCACGAACGACCTCGACGTGGACACGCTGCGCGCCCTCGAGGACGCATTGCTCGAGTTCGCCGGCTGCGTCGTGGTGATCTCGCACGACCGCTGGTTCCTGGACCGCATCGCCACGCACATGCTGGCGTTCGAGGGCGACTCGCAGGTGGTGTGGTTCGAGGGCAACTATCAAGATTACGAGCAGAATCGCCACGAGCGGCTGGGCGCCGACGCCGACACGCCGCACCGCATCAAGTACAAGCCGCTCGTTCGGGCCTGACCCTTCCC
>JAHFBW010000214.1 GCA_023249845.1 Candidatus Eiseniibacteriota bacterium | reverse complement strand
CGCGCTTCGTCGCGAACCTGAGCGAGCGTGCGGGCCACGATGGTGCCGCTGCGCGAATCGAACGACGAGAAGTCGGCGAGGTGAGCTCGATACCAGCGGTCGAGCTCGGCTTCGGTCGGTTCGGGGACGCGCACGAGAGCGGTGTCCACCGCCGCCCATCGAAACGTCCACGCCGGTCCCGCAAGCGAATCTCGCAGCTGCGCGAACAGCTCGAGACGTTCGCGCTCATCCCGGTGCGCGCGCGCCTCCTCGCGGAGGCCGCCGCGGATCTCTCGCGCGACCTCGCGGAGGGGGGCGATGTGTCCGCGCGTGACCTGGTCGACGCGCACGACCAGGAAACCGTCGCTGCCTGAAATCGGCTCGCGCAACGTCGTGCCCGGATTCGCACGGAACACCGACGCGCTCTGAGCGTCGTCTCCGCGCCAGTATCCGGGGAAATTATCGGGCAGCACGGTGACGTCCCCGCGCGGTCCGCCGAAAGCTGCGGACGCGTTCTCGAGGCTCGCCCCGCCGCGCACCGCTGCGAGCACGCTGTCCGCGGCCCGCTTCATGCGGGCCAACCATGCCGCACCCGCCGCGGCGTCCTCGATCTCGACGCGCGTCCGCGGCGGCTCGTTCACGAACACCACGCTCAACACGGCCCGGTCCGGCCGGAAGTAACGTGCCTCGTTCTTCCGATACTCCGCGAGGATCTCGCTCTCGCGAGGCTCGGGATAGTTGCCGTTGAAGTCTGAGGCCCGCAGCGAGAGGTCCTCCGTGAAGGCTCGTCGGAGCTGGCGTGCCGCTTTGTCGCGAAGCTCGCGATCGTCGGGCCGGTAGCGGAGCTCCAGTCGTTCGTTCAGCCGTCGCGCCGCGACCTGCTCAGACGCCGTGGCCAGCGCGCTCTGAAACCTGCCGGGTTCCGCCGTGCGCGCGAGCTGCCAGCGTCTGGAGTCGAACCTGCCCTCCGGACTGAAGAACGCGTCCTGGCGCAACGCGGACTCAGCCTCGGCGCCGGCGACCGCGATGCCTTCGCGGCGGGACTCCAGCACGAGCAGCTGGAAACGGATCAGTGTCTCGAGCAGCTGCCGGCGCAGGATCTCGTGGAACTCGGGTGGGCGCTGGCCACCGCGTGCGTCGAGCTGACGCTCCACGTTGGCGAGTCGCTGGTCGAATTCCGCCTTCTCGATCCGGCGCGTGCCAACGCTAGCCACCGGATCGACCGCCGCCGCTGGCTTCGCGGCCGTCGCCGCGGGCTTCACGGCGGGCGCCTGGGCGACGGCACGGAGCGCCGGCACCGACAACACGAACACCACCACCCACGCCATCGCGACTCGTGCTCTCACCATCGATCCTCTCGTGGACGGCGCTTGACGCTCATCGCCGCCGATTCTAGCGTGCCGCGCCCATGTGGATCCTCGATGCGGACACGGCGGTTCCGTTCTGGCGGCCGCGGCAGACGATCGCCCCGGCCGTGTTGCTGTTCTCGACGCGACGGGGAGGGGTGAGCCGCCCGCCGTACGACCAGTTGAATCTCGGCAGATCCACGGAGGACGACGGCGCCGCCGTGGCCACGAACCGCGAGCGGCTGCTGCGTGCCGCGCATCTGGATCCCGCGCGGCTCGCCACAGCTGGCCAGGTGCACGGCACGCGCGTCGCCCGCGTGCATTCGCCCGAGCACCACCCCGAGTGCGACGCGCTCGTGACCAGCGAGCCGAGTGTGGTTCTGGCGGTGACGACGGCGGACTGCATGCCGCTCCTCTACCACGCCCCGGGCGTCGTGGCCGCCGCGCACTCGGGCTGGCGCGGCACCGCCGACGGCATGCCGGTCTCCGCGCTCGAGGCCGTGTGCACGCTCGCCGGCTGCGCGCCGAGTGCCGTGCAAGTGGCGATCGGCCCCGCGATCCGGGGTTGCTGCTATGAAGTCGCTGAAGCTGTAGCGGCCCGTTTTCCCGCGGAGGCGGTGCGGCTCACGAGCGCTCGACCGAGGCTCGACCTGCCGACCGCCGCGCGCCTCGCGCTGCTCCGCGCGGGCGTGGAGGAAAGAGCCCTGCACGACACCGGCGCCTGCACGAGTTGCGAGCCCACTTGGTACTACTCCCACCGTCGCGATCACGGGCGTACGGGCCGCCACTGGGGAGTGGCCGCACTCGCCGAGAGCGATTGATGGGCTCCAGAGGATGACGCCAAACGGGCGGCAAGTATACCAGCCGCTGGCGTCGAGCCAAGGTCTTGACCGTGTCTTGAAATCGGCGAAGCTCGAAACATTGGCTCCGCTCGCCCTCGCCTGCGAGAATCTTCGCTCGATGCCGCTCCTTCCCCGCCGTCTCTCGCGTGTCGTCGCCAGCACCGGGCTCGCGCTCATGGCGCTCGGTGCATACGCCGTCGCACCGTCCCGCTCCGCTTCCGCGCGCCTGGCCTCGGCAGCGCCGGAGTCGGTGGTCGTGCTCGAGACCGCCGTGGGGCAGCTCGCGATCGAGCTCTTCCCCGCGGACGCGCCGCGCACGGCGGCGAACTTCCGGAAGCTCGTGAACGAGCACTTCTACGATGGGCTGACGTTCCACCGCGTGGCGCCCGGTTTCGTGGTCCAGGGCGGCGACCCCAACTCTCGTGACGAGAACCCGTTCAACGACGGCCAGGGTGGCCCCGGCTACACGCTTCCCGCCGAGATCAAGCGCGCGCACGTCCGCGGCGCCGTCGCGATGGCGAGACGCGGTGACACGGAGAATCCGAATCGCGAATCGAATGGCTCCCAGTTCTACATCGCGCTTCGCGATCTGCCCCAGTTGGATGGCGCCTATACCGTGTTCGGTCAGGTGATCGTGGGCTGGGACACTGTGGACAGCCTGGTGGCGCTCTCCGAGCGTCGTGACATCGCGCGGCAGGGGAACAACGCGAACCCTGGTCGCCTGGCGCTCATCCGGCATGCGCGGCTCGAGCCGGCCGCGCGCTGGCGCTCCCGTGTTCTTGCCAAGACCCACTCAAGGCGCTGACGCGCGGCTGGATCGTTCACGCGGATCGGCGACACGATCAGTCCGCGAGTTCGCCCTCCCGCCAGCCGCAGAATCCGAGCGCCACCGCGAACTCGAACCACTCCTCGAGCTGCGCCAGCTCCACCGGCCAGCCTTCGCGCGTCACGCACACCGCGATCTCGCCCATGTCGCGCCGGCCGTCGCACGCGAACCATGCCACGTCGAGCGCCGCCGAGCCCCCGGGAATTCCGCTTTCGAGGGCCAGCAGCTGCTCCTGTCGCGCCTCGCCCAGCGCGTCCCAACCCGGCGCGAGCCAGCGGATGGGACATGCGAGCGCGTTCACCGCTCGCACCGGGACGCGACCGGAACGCGCGCCTGCGGTCTCCGATGCGCGAGGCAGCGCATCGCGAATCTCGCTCTCCCAGACACCCTCCAGGTGTTCCGCAGCAAGCGGCAAAGAGACGGCGAGCGCACGGCGCGACTCGTGTCGTTGGGGCAATCCGAACGCGAGGCGTCCGATGCTCGCAAGCGCGCGCTCCGCGCGCTCGTACTCGGCGCGCGTCGCGTCGCCCGCCCGCTCGTGCGACAGCGCGGAGAGCAGCCGTCGGCGCGCGCCACGCGAAACGAGATCGGTGAGCCAGCCCATCTCGGCAGCCCCCGCGGCGGCGATGAACGCGGCATACGTCGCACCGGCGCGCACGGCGAGCGCCAGCGACTCGGGATCGCAGCGGTCTGGCGTGTCCAGGTCGGAGTGGTAGTAGCGGTCGGGCCACTGGATCAACATCGGGCACGGCACGCGATGTGACGGGTCGAGCCACAGCGCGTGATCGCTACCACCCGAGTAGGCGGTCTCCTCGACCCGCGCCAGTGTCGAGTGAGGTGCGGCCGCGTCGCGCGCCCAGGCTTGCGAAGCGGTGAGCACGCGTCCGAGGAGCTCGTCGGCGAACGAGCCCAGGAAGTAAGGCGCGCGCTCGAGGCGCAGCGTGCTGGCGCAGTCCTCCTGGCGTTCGCCCACCATGTCCAGGTTCAACGCCGCTACCGTGGCCTGGGCGCGGTCGGGCCGCAGCGCCTGCCATGCGAACGTGCCGGTGAACTCGGGCATCCACAGGAAGCGCACGGTCCGGCGCGGCCTGCCCCATTCGCCCGAGCCGGCGATCTCCGACAGCACCCGAGCGCACTCCAGCGTGGCAGCGCTTCCGGAAGCGTTGTCGTTGGCGCCGGGCTGGGGATGGCAGAGATGCGACGTGATCAGCACCTCGCCGGGGAGCTCGCCAGGGATCGTGGCGGAGACGAGCGCGAAGCGACGGGGGCCGCGCGCGCAGTCGAACTCCACCTGCACCTCGAGCGACTCGCCCGCAGCGAGGCGCCTGCGGAGCTCCGCGCCACGAGCCGGGCTCACCACCACGCCCCAGCCCCGCGGGCGATCGGCGAGCCACCAGAACGAGGTGTAGGCGAGCGAATCGCGATCGTGCTCCTCGGTGCGCGCCGGTGGCACGAGCCGGCGGCCATCACAGACGAGCCCCGCGGCACCGCGCGCGACAACGGCGCGCTCGTGCGAGCGCTGCGCGTGCGTCGCTAGCAGCACCGCCTTCCCGCGCACGTCGAAGCGGTCGAGCTCGTCCAGCGACTCTATCGCGACCAGCGGGTATCGCCCGCTTGCGCGGTCGCTCCGCTGGACGATCGAGAGCGGGGCCCTGGCGAAATCCGCGAGTGGCTCCTCGCCATTCACGCCGTGCAGCGAGGCGCGCGCGTGCCGGCACTCCCAGCCCTCGGGCATCGGGAAGCCCTGATGTCGCGTGACGCCATCGCCCGTGGCCTCGACGCGTTCCACCGGAAGTCCGAGCGCTGTGAGCCGGCGTTCGAGCCAGTCCGCGGCGGCGTCGTAGCCGGGGCTCGACTGGATGCGGTGGAAACGCGCCAGCTCGACGATATCGGCGAGTGCTCGCTCGCCTCGCGTCCTGATGCTCACGGCCTCAAGCAGCTTCGTGAACACGCCCGCGTCCTCCTGTGCCGGTTCGCTGCAACGCGAGGCCCGCTGCCAGCAGCGCTGGCAACCCGTACTCGATCGCGCGCCATCCCACGCCGGGGTGGTAAGCGCCACCTTCGAGCGGCGGCGCGAACGCACCGTAGCTGAGCGTGACAGTGCACGACAGGAGGAGCCACGGCGCCGACGGTCCGAGCGGCTCCAGTGCCAGGAGCCAGCCCAGATACCAAGGGTGCACGATCGGGCCCAGGAGCACACCCGCCCGAAGCGCGAGTCTCGTCCCGTCCACGGCGGAGAGTCGCTCGCGAAGCGCGGCGCCGATCACCGCGAGCAGCAACCCGGCGAGCACGAGGCGCGCGCGCGGGCCGAACGCGTATTCCAGCCAACCGAACAATGCATCGTTGTGCCGCCAGCGCTCGGCAAACGCTGCCAGGCCCGAGTAAGGCCCGAGCGAGAGTGCGGCGTAGCTTCCGAGAAGCAACATCAGGAGCGCGGCGGCCAGCACGCGCACGCGCGGCGACCAGCCACGCCAGAGGAGCGCCACCACGGGCAGCGCGGCGAGCTTCACGCCGACGGCCGCAATCGCCGCCATCGCCGAAGCCACGGTCCGCGCGCCGCGCGACTTAGCGAGCATGAGCGCCACCACCATCCACACGATCCCCGTGGGGTCGTGATGGCCATTGCCGGCGTACTCGACCGCGACGAGCGGGTTCCACGCGTACACCGCGGCGTCCCACGCCGAGCCTCCGCGTCTCGCGCACCAGGCTGCGAGCAGTGCGCAGAGTGCCAGGTCGTGCAGCAGCACCCAGACCTTCCACGCCAGGAGCGTCGGGAAGAGCCTCGCCATGAGCGCGAAACCCGCCTCGGCCACCGGCGGGTAGATCGTGCGCAGCTCCGGGTGGTTCACCCGTGGATGGACGACGCCGTCCCGGAATCGCGCCAGACTCGAGTCCGCCGGCGCATGCCGGTAGGGATCGCCGCCACCGGCGACGACACGGCCTTCCCAGAGGTAGCGCCACACGTCGTCCGATTGCGTCGGCGTCACCGGCAGCACCGCGGCTCGCATGAGGAGCGCCACGCCCAGGACGAGTGCCCCCGCGCCGGGAAGCGCCCGCCATCGGACGCGACGCGCCACCGCCATGCCATACGCCGCGAACGCAGCCAGCCACATCGCCTGGAAGGATCCCAGCCGCGTGCGCCAGTCGCCCG
>JAHFBW010000213.1:2087-6166 GCA_023249845.1 Candidatus Eiseniibacteriota bacterium | reverse complement strand
GCGTGGGAGACACCTGGCTTGAAGCGCCACGAACGCCGATTGCCGCCGCGGCATCACGCGTCCCGGGGTAGAGCAGCGGAACTGCTTCGACCCGTTCCACGCCGGGCAGCGCCGCTGCCGAGCTGCACTGCGCGAATGTCGCGAGCGAGCGCGTCGCGGGCAGCGCTTCGACGCGGGCAAGCACCGGCATGCCGAGCAGCGCGAGCTTGGCGAGATCGAGCGACGTGGGTGCGTGGTCCCAGCGCACGTACACGCCATAGGCCAGTCCGGGCAGGTCACGCAGCACCTCGATCCGCTGGCGCCTCGTCGTGTCGCCGAACTCGAACGATGCCGACCAGCCGAGCAGGTGCACCGACTCGATACGATCGTCGATGCCGTTCGTGTCCTGGTCCCAGATGAACGGCTGCGCCGCGCGCGCGAGCGCGGGCACGCACGCACCAGCAGTCAGGAGCAGCAACACGAACAGGCCGAGCGCGCGACGGAGCTCGCACGCGGCCGGTGCGGGCGCCCGCAGGGTGGGTTCCGGGGTCGGTCGCATCGCCGCGGAGACTCGCAGGTGGGGCTTGACGCGGGCTTGAGTCATCGGGTCAACCTATTGCACAGCTTGCGGTTGTGGAGTTCTTGCCAAGCTGCCTCGACCCAGTGCCTTGCGCACGGCTTCCTCGGTTTCGGGCAGCGGGTCCACGTCCAGCGCGCGGCGAAGGTCCGTGCGCAGCCGCTCGTACTCGGCGAGCGCGGCGCCGCGGTTTCCGAGTGCCACGTGGCATTCGATCACGCTCACCCGCGTGGCCTCGTTGAACTCGTCCAGCTCGACCGCGCGGCGCAGGTGATCGAGCGCCGCGGCCACGTCGCCGCTCGCGCGACGCAGCTCGCCGGCCTGGATGCGCGCGGCCTCGACGCGATCGCGCTGGCGGTGTTGCACGGCCTCGGCCCAGTCGCCGTAGAGCCCCTCGAGCGCGGGACGTTCGGCGAGCGAGAGCGCGCGTTCCAGCTGCGCCAGCCGCTCGCGCCGTTCACTGGTACGGCGTGCGACCTCGAGCGCCGCCTCGAACTCCCACAGGTCGCAGGCCAGCGGATACTCGGGGTTCAGCCGATAGACTTCGGCGTCGCGCAGCAGGGGTGGCGCCGCGTGTCGTGGCAGCACGCTGCGGATGTAGGACAGCGTGGGGTGGAAGTTCCGGCGCCCTGCCGCGGCCAGTCGGCCCGGCCAGAACGTCTCGAGCAACTCGTCACGAGAAGCGCCGCGCGGTCGCATGGCGAGCAGGATGAGCACGTGGAACGCGCGCTGGGCGCGCCAGGCCGAGGCCGGGAGCGCGCGATCACCCAGCTCGATGCGCGGGGGTCCGAAGAGCAGCAGCCGTGCGGGGACGGTGCCGCTTCCCGGCTCCGCCACGGGAGCGCCGCGCCGCACGCGCGCCTCAATGCGCGCGAGCCCCGCGCGCGCCGCATTCGCAAGTGCCCGCCGGCGCCGGGCGATCGCCGCGAGGCGAGGGAGCGCCGCTGCGCCTCCGCACTCGGCGAGCACGGAGAGCGCCGCCTCGGCCGCAGCGGTGGGCGATTTCTCGGCCACCTCGAGCAGCGGCCCCTCGCTGGCGCCGCCTGCCTCGACCAGCGCCGTCGCACAGGTGTTCACCTCGAGACCGCGCGCCAGCGCCTCGATGAGCGGCGCGGGCGCCTCACGCGCGCGCAGCCTCAGGAAGTGGACGTATCCACGCTCGCGTACGAGCGCCAGCGCGGTGGTGAGGTGCTTCTCGGCAGCACGGCGCTCGCCGAGCACGAGCAGCGACTCCGCCAGCCACCAGTGCACGCGCATGCGCTCGTCGTCGTTCTCGCCTCGCTCCACGACGGGCAGGAGATCCACCAACAGCCGGCGCGCCGCGTGCGCCCGTCCCGCGCGTAGTTCGCACCACGCGAGCTGGGCGCGAAACGACGTCAGTCGCGGCGAATCGGGCCGCGCCGACTCTTGCTGCACCGCCTGGTTCAGGAATTCCAATGCGCGCAGGAACTGGCCGCGGGCTGCGAAGATACGTCCGCGCGCGGCGAGCAGATCGGCGGTGATGACCTCCATGCGCAGCTGGTCGCGCAGCTCCTCGGCGCGCTTGAGCGTCGCGAGCGCGCCGTCGGGGTCGCCCGAAAGCGCGAGACACTCGGCGAGCGCCTCGACGCAGGTGGCCTCCTGCGCACGATTCGCGAAGCGCTGCGACGCGGCGAGCCCTTCCTCGGCCGCACGACGCGACTCCGCGAGGTCGCCCAGTTCGAGCTGCAGAAACGCGAGGTTCGAAAGATAGAGCGGCGCGCGCGGCGACGCGGTGCCGCGTACCTGTGCGAGCGCCGCGCGGAACCACTCGGACGCCTCGCGGTAGCGACCCTGCGAGGCGTAGGCGATGGCGAGGTTGTGGAGCGTGGGCACCACGAGCTCTGGATCGGCGCCGGGTGGCAGCAACGCGCGCACGGCGTCCAACTGCGCGATCGCGGCGCGATACTGGCCCAGGTAGAAATGCGCCGAGGCCTTCATCTGCAATAGCCTCGCGCGCAGCTCCAGCGGCAGCGCGCTGGCGGCGCCCAGGCCGCGCTCGGCCATGCCCAGCACCAGCTCATGCCGGCCGCGAAGATTCAAGACCTTGCCGAGACCGAGGAGGGCTCGGCATTCGCGTTCGATCGACCCCGAGCGGCGCGCCTCGTCCAGCACGCTTTCGTACGCGCGTTCGCCCTCGTCCCAGCGGCCCAGCGCCGCGAGCGCGTCAGCGCGCGCCAGCGCCAGCACGGCGGCAGCCTCACCCGCGGCGGCTGGCGCGTCGTCGAGCATCTGCAATAGCACGCTCGCCCGCCCCTGGCGCAGGAGCGAGGGCGCGACCTCGCGGAGCAGTTCGTTGGCCAGGCCGCCGTCGCGCCCATCCAGCGCGTGACGCGCCGCGCGCTCGGTCTCGCCGCGGCCGCGCAGCACGCGAGCCGCCGCGGTTTCGAGTTTCTGCCAGGCCTCCGGGCCGTCGCGCGACTGAAGCTCCTGTCGCACGAACGCGCGCACCAGCCCGTGCCACTCATAGCTGGCGTCGGCATCCGAGCCGAAGCTGCGGACGAGGCCGCGCCGCGTGAGTGAATCAAGGCGCGCGCGCGCGTCGCTCTGCCCCGAGAGCAGCGCGGCCAGCGATGCGTCGAAGCGACTCAGCATCGCCGTGGTCTCCAGAAGTTCGCGAGCCGCCGGTTCGAGCCGGCGATAGACCTCCGCCGAGAAGAACGACTGCAGCTCCAGCTCGCGCACGCGCAGATCGGCGAGCACCGTGTCCAGGCCGCGATCGGGCTCGCGCCGCAGCGCCTCGAGCGCCAGCTGCACGGCCGTGGGCCAGCCGGCGGACGATTCGTCAAGGCGTTCCACCTCGGCGCCGGTGGGCGAGCGCCCGAGCGCGCGAGCGAGCAACACGCTCATCTCGTCTGGGGTGAACCGCAGCCGCGCGGCGTCCAGCTCGAACAGCTCGCCGCGCACGCGCATGCGTTCGAGCGCAAGCGGCGGCGGCGTGCGCGACGTCGCCAGCACGCGCACCTGGGCGGGCAGCAGGCGCAGGCAGGCGTCCAGGAACGTGACGATCTCGGCGTTGACGCACGCCATGTGCAGGTCGTCGAGCACGAGCAGGCGCGGCGGGCCCTTGAGCTCGGCGAGCGATTGCGCGAACACCTCGCCCAGGAGTTCCGCTCCGCGCGAGCCAGGACGGGCGTCCTCGACCAGGTGCGCGAACGACGCGCCGAAGCGCGGCGCTCCCGAGCGGAATCCCTCGAGAAGATGGCGGCCGAACACGCGCAGGTCGCCGTCCGAAGGCAGCAGGCCGTACCACACCACTGGCCGGTGGCGGCGGCGCGCGAAAGCCGCCGCGAGCGTGGTCTTGCCCCAGCCCGCATCGGCCGTGAGCAGGGTGAGCGGGCGGCCCGCGTGGCGGTCGAGTTCCTCGAGCAGGGCGGGGCGCTCGAGCGCCGCTGAGTCAGGGTTGGGCACCTGCAACTTGGCGCGAGTGAGCAGCGCCAGACGCGGGTCGCGCCGGTGAGAACGAATTGCGGGCATGCGGGCTCCGGGGCGGATCAGGGGCGGT
>JAHFBW010000213.1:0-2077 GCA_023249845.1 Candidatus Eiseniibacteriota bacterium | reverse complement strand
CGCCCAGCGTTCAACTGGAATCGTAGCATCCCCGGACCGCGAAAGGGGCCACTTTGCGGGTTGGAGCCCCACCGGGAGACGGGCTTTCAGCCGCTCGGCGACCTGATCCGGGCCCTTCGACGGGCACCCGTGGCCACTGGTCCAGTGCCTTCCTCACGGTCCCGATCAAGCGGCTTGGCCGCGGCCGGCGAAGTCGGCCGGCGCTCAGCGCTCGAGCGACGCGAACAGCGCGGCGAAGACCTCGATGCCGTCCCACAGGTTCTGGAGCCGCAGGTTCTCGTTCGGCGCGTGCTGGTTGTCGTCGTGATTCGCGATCGGCAGGATGATCGCTGGCGTGCCGCGAGGCTGCTCGAACAGGTACATGGGGACACTGCCGCCGAGCGTCGGCGTGCGCACCGGATCGCGCCCGATGGTACCCAGCACGGTAGCGACCTCGAGCGAGAACGGTGCGTCGAGCGGTGTGCGCGCCGGCGGATAGCCGGCGCCCCATGAGAGTCGAACGATTCGGTCGTGCGTCACGCGCGTGGCCGAGTCCGGCTCGGAGTCGACGAGGGTCCAGCCGAGCGTGCGCAGGTGGCGTTCGAGGTGAGCGCGCACCGAGGCCGGCGTCTGCGCGGGCACGAGCCGGAAGTCGATCGAAGCGCGGGCCTCGGTCGGGATCGTGTTCGTGGCGCGCGTGCCGACGTTCCCGGACTGGAAGCCGCGGATGTTGATCGCTGGCCGGAGGAGCGCCTCGTTCAACGCCTCGCCCGCGCCTTCGACACCGCCGATCTGGAACTCGCCCCGGAGTGTCGGCTCCACATCGGGGATCGCGGCCGCCGCCTTCCGTTCCGCCTCGCTCGGCGCCACGACCGCATCAAGGTATCCGGGGATGGTCACGCGTCCGGCGTCGTCGCGCAGGCTCGAGAGCAGGTGGGCCAGCCGCGAGATCGGGTTCGGCACCCAGTTCCCATAGTGGCCATCGTGCAGGCCCTTCACGGGGCCATAGACCGTGAGGTCCACGCCTGTGGTGCCGCGCGCCCCGAAGCCCAGGAGCGGCCGTCCGCTCTGGTGGACGGGGCCGTCGCAGATGAGCCACGCGTCCGGGCGCAGGAGTTCCGGGGCCAATTCCATATAGGCGCCCAAGTGCGGCGAGCCCGCTTCCTCCTCGCCCTCGAACACCAGTCGCAGGTTGAACGCCGGCGCGCGCTTCGCCGCACGCATCGCATCGAGCGCGGCGAGCATGGCGAGGATGGGCGCCTTGTCGTCGCCGGAGGAACGGGCGAAGAGCCGGGACTCGGGATCGAGCGCTCCGGCCACGCCGAGCGGCTGCTCGTGACCCGCAGCGTCGCGCAGCACGGGCGTCCACGGCAGGCCGTTCCAGCTCAGCGTGTCGGCGGGCTGTCCGTCGTAGTGAGCGTAGAACGCGATCGTGCGGGCCCTGCCCCGCGCGCGGAGATCGGCCACGACGATGGGCGGCGCGTCGACCAGGCGAAGCACACGCACTTCGAGCCCGCGATGTTCGAGCATGGCGGCCAGTGCGGTGACATTCCGCTCGATTCCGGATCGGTCACGGGCCACGTTGGGGATCGCGAGCAGCGCCACGAACTCGCGGAGGATGTCGCGCTCATGTGTCTGCCGCCAGGCGCGCGCCTCGCGAGCCGCCGCGACCGCGGGCGAATCGGTGGCGCCGCTCGCGCCGGAAACGAACGACGCGAGGAGCGTCACGACGCACGCGGCCCGTGCGAACGCCCTCAATGCAGTTCCGCCGTGGCTCCCGACTGCGACTGCCAGGGTTCGGCCCGGCCGCCCAGGTGCTTGGCGAGGAACTGCTCGACGCGGCCATGGAAGTCCATGGCGTTCTCCGGCCGCGCGAAACCGTGGCCTTCATCGGGATAGACGACGTAGATGACGTCACGCCCCTTGTCGCGCAGCGCCTTCACCATGGCGTCCGCGTTCGCCAGCGTGACGCGCGGGTCGTTCTTCCCCTGGCCCACGAGCAGCGGCGCACGGATCGAATCCACCTGGTAGAGCGGCGAGCGCTCGCGGTTCAACGCGTCGTCGTTCTCGACATCGCCGACCCGACGGCGCCAGCGCG
>JAHFBW010000014.1:12508-26576 GCA_023249845.1 Candidatus Eiseniibacteriota bacterium | reverse complement strand
CTTGAAGACACTCGGCGTCGGCGGAGGAGCCACCAACTAGGGTCGTCCCGCGCCGCGGGCCAGGAGGATGGGGATGTCCACGATGAAGAGCCGGCAGGTGGGGTCGATCCATATCCTCACGCCCAAGGGGTACCTCACGGGCGGCGAGGAGACCGAGGAGCTGGAGCGCGCCATCAAGCAGCTTGGCGAGGAGAACAACAAGCACCTCGTCATCAACTTGAGCGAGACGCAGCACCTGAACTCCACCGCGCTCGGGGTACTGATTTCCGCCCACTCGAACTACACGCGCCGGGGCGGCCACATGAAGCTGGCCGCGGTCGACAAGCGCATCGAGAACATCTTCGTCATCACCAAGTTGTCTCTGGTCTTCGACGTGTACCCCACCGAGGAGCAGGCGATCGCCAGCTTCGCGGAACGGGAGTCCGTGTAGCGTCCGGGAGGTAACCATGGCCGTGAAGCGCAGGGAGGTCGGCCCCATCGTCATCGTTGCCCTGAAAGGACGCTTCTACGGGGACAACGAGACTGACGAGCTCGAGAAGGCGATCATGGCCGAGGCGGCCGCCGGCAACCGGATGCTGATCATGAACATGAACGAGTGCGAAGCCCTGAACTCCGTGGGCATCGGCGTCCTCATGCGCGGATACGCGAACTACAAGGGCCGCGGCGGCGAGATCAAGCTGTGCGGCCTCGGCAAGCGACTCAAGGACCTGTTCACGATGACGAAGCTCATCATGGTGTTCGACCACGTTGACACCGAGGAGGAGGCGCTCGCCGCCTTCGCCCCGAAGTGACCTTCGCGGTCCGGCCCCCGCGGCCGGTCGCGGATCGAGCAGTACCCGGCCGTCGGCCGGTCGCGGGAGAAATGCACGTCACGGGATCGCGCCTGGCGCGGTCCGCCAGCAGGTAGAGGGTCGCGGACCCGACGCCAGTTCAGACCGCGCGGCGATGCCGAGACCGCGGATCCGGAGGATGAAACTCCCATGAATCGCTTCCTTGTACCGTTGGGCTTTCTGGCAGCGCTTGCGATCTCCGTATCACTCTGGTGGTTCATGCCGGAGTTGATCGGCGAGCAGTACGGGCACCAGATGAAGCAGGCCGGCTGGCTCGTGCCGGCGCTCATCATGCTGCTCATCCTGCAGATCTCGTTCGTGGTCGAGCGACTGTTGAGCCTCAAGAAGGCGCAGGGACGCGGCTCGCTGCCGGACTTCCTCAACAACGTGCGCAAGAAGCTGCACACGGGCGACGTGCAGGGCGCGATCCAGCTGTGCGGCCAGCAGCGCGGTTCCGCCGCGAACGTGATGCGCGCCGGCCTCGAGCGCTACTCGTCGCTGCGCGCCGAGAACGCTCCCAAGGAGAAGATCGTGGCCGAGACCCAGGCGGCGATCCAGGAGGCCTCGGGTCTCGAGACGCCGCTGCTCGAGCGCAACCTCATCGCGCTCTCGACGATCGCATCCATCAGCACGATGGTCGGACTGCTCGGCACAGTGATGGGCATGATCCGCAGCTTCGCGGCGCTCGGCACGTCTGGCGCCGTGGACGCCTCGAAGCTCGCCGTCGGCATTTCCGAAGCGCTCATCAACACAGCCGGCGGCCTGTTCGTGGCCATCCTCGGCATCGTTATGTACAACGTGTTCGTGACGCGGGTGGACAACTTCAACTATATGATGGACGAGGCATCGTACGAGGTGCTGCAGCTGCTCGCGGCCTCGGCCTCGTCGGACAAGAAGTAAGGGGCGCGCGGAACCGCCATGCTCAAGAAGAAACGCCGAATCGGGATCAGCATGGATATGACGCCCATGGTGGACGTCGCGTTCCTGCTGCTGATCTTCTTCATGACCACGACGCAGTTCCAGCCGCCGGAGAAGGACAAGATCGACCTGCCGAAGTCCAACTCCGAGGCGAAGTCGCCCGAGTCCGACATCATCACGATCGCGGTGACGAAGGCCCCGAGCGTGAAAGTCGTGTACAAGCAGCGCGGAGCTGACGGTATCCAGGAGGTGACGCTCGAGTTGAACCCGGCGTCGCTCAATACCGATCTCGGGCCGGCACTGCAGCGCGCGCGCGCGGCGAACCCGGCGGCGCGCGTCATCGTCAAGATGGACAAGGGGGCCCACTACGGCCTCATCGCGGACATGGTCGCGGGCATGCAACAGGCGAATGCCACGCGCTTCAACGTCCAGACCAACCTCAAGCAGGGCGCCGGTTCACTGACCGGTAAATGAGCCCCTCGAAGGACGGTGGTAAGACATGGGTGCGGTAGACACCCCCGAAAGAAAGACCGGCAAGAAGAAGGGCGGCATCCAACGTCGCACCAAGCGCCGCGTCGGCGTGCGCATCGACATGACGCCCATGGTCGACGTCGCGTTCCTGCTGCTCATCTTTTTCATGGTGACAACAGTCTTTCGCACGCCGAAGGCACTCGAGATCAACCTGCCACCCAAGGACGCGAAGGTCGACGTCGCCGTCTCCAAGACCCTGACCATCCGCCTCCTCGCGGACGGTCGGCTCTACTGGAAGCGCGGCGACACGCCGTTCAACCGTTCCTCCGCGGCCGACCTGAAATCGGTGCTCGCTCCGTTCGCGAACCAGGGCGAGCTCATCGTGGTCGTGAAGGTAGACCGCGAGGCGGAGTTCGAGAACATGGTGAACGCGCTGGACGAGCTGCACGCCGCGAAGCTCACGCGATTCTCGATCAATCCGCTCGAGGACGCCGAGAAGAAAGAAGTGGAGGCGCTGTGAGCCCGGCTCAGGAAGAACGCGTCAGTCTCTATGAGTTCATGCCCTATGGGGCGCCAGAACTCATTGAGGTGGCGAAGCGCTACATGTTCCGCGCCACGCTGGCGGGCATCGGTACCATCACGGGCGCGTTCGTGCTCATGTTCGTGGTCAACCTGATCATCACGCAGCAGCAGAAGGCGATCCCGGTCGTGCAGATGCAGGTGAGCGATCTTGCCGCGCCGCCACCACTCACGCAGGACACGCCGCCGCCCCAGGTCCAGGTGACACCTGCCGCCGCTCCGCCAGCCGCCGCCATTCCAGTGCCCGTACCGGACGCCGAGGCGCCGCAGGAGCAGACCATCATGTCGCAGGAGGAGATCGCCACCTCCACGCCCGGCATGGCCGAGGCGGACGGCCAACAGATCGTCGTCGCGCCCTCCGAGGATGATCTGCCGAGGTTCGGCGACTACGTATACGTCGAGGAATTGCCGGAAGCGGTCACCCGCATTGCACCGATCTATCCCGACCTCGCGCGCGAGGCCGGCGTGGACGGCACCGTCATGGTGCAGGCCCTGGTCGGCAAGGACGGTAAGGTGAAGGACGTGCGCGTCGTGAAGAGCATCCCGATGCTGGACGATGCCGCGAGGGCGGCCGTCCGGCAGTGGGTGTTCAAGCCCGCGCTCTCGAACAACAAGCCCGTCGCCGTGTGGGTGGGCGTGCCGGTCAAGTTCAGCCTGCACTAGCAGGTCGGTCCAGACTGGAACCGGCGCCGGCACCAAGGCCGGCGCCCGTTCCATTTTCGGGATGACAGGCCACGGCCGCCGCGCCGGTCGGGCCCTGTCCGCGCCCGTCCCGCGAGGGTTTGACCGGCCCCCGGCGCCCCCCTAACGTGCCCTGCCCTGTCCTCTGCCCCCGTTCCGTGGAGCCCGCCATGTCCGACCTCCCATCCGCCCCTACCGAGGCGGTCGCCCCAGCCCGCCTGTCGCCGTTCGAGCGGAGCCGCCGGATATTCGCGCGACCCCCCGCCGCCTGGGACGACTTGAAGGACCGCGGGCAGTGGCTGTTCCCGCTGCTCCTCGGGCTCGGCATCTGGCTCCTTCTCCAGGGGCTCGCGTTCGACACGGTCACCGTTCCGATGATGCTCGACCAGTGGTCGACCATGGTCGCGAACGGCCGCATGGACGCCACCCAGGCGCAGCACATGGAACAGTTCTTCACCGGGAACCCTGCCGCGCGTTGGATCGTTCTCGCGCAGCAGGCGATCGTATGGCCGATCATCCTGCTGCTGCAGGCGCTCGTCATCTGGTTCGGCGCCGGCTTCGTGCTCGGCACTCGATTTCGCTTTCGGCAGGCGTTCGACGTGGTGTGCTGGTCGGGGCTCGTCAAGATCCCTGAACTCCTGCTGTTCTTCTTGATGGCCTGGCGGCGCGGCACTTTCGAGGGAGTCCACCTTGGGCTCGGCGTGCTGGTTCCTGAAGCCGAGACGCCGAGCAAGCTCCAGCTTGGTCTCACGACGTTCCTGGACTTCCTGGGCCCGTTCGAGGCGTGGTGGGCGGCCGTCGCCGTGCTGGGCGTCGCCGCGATCACCGGCGCCCCGCGTCGGAACGTGGCGTGGGTCCTGGTCGCACTCTACCTGGCGTTCGGCGTCTTCCTCGCCGCGGTCAACGCTTTCTTCCACCCCGGCGCGTGACGCCGGGAGGCAACCCCGTACCCGACACTCGCGTACCTTTCCTGCCCGTGGGGTCGTCCCGCGGCCGCAGGCCTCAAGGAGACACTGTGCCGATTCGTCCCGTCGTGCTGCTGACCCTCGCGGCCCTGGCGTGCCCCGCCTGGGCCTTTGCCGCCCCGAAACACGCCAAGCCTGCGGCGATGCCAGCCGAGATGACCACCCCCGCCTCGACCGGGGCCGCGATACTCACGGCGGATGAGGCGGTGCGGATCGCGCTCGAGAAGAACAGTTCGGTGATCCGCGCCGACGCATCGGTGCTCTCGGCTCGAAGCGGGCTGTGGAGCGCGTACAGCCGCGTGCTCCCGAGCGTGGGAGCCGACGTCACGCGCAATGGCTCGCTCACGAACGAGTCGAACGGCGTGCAGGTGTTCGGCTCGACCACGTTCCCCACCAGCAGCTTCGACGCCGAGCGCTACAGCACGTCGTACGGCCTGTCCGGCCGCTGGTCCGCGCTCGATCCGTCCGCGATCGCGGGCCTGAGCTCCGCGCGTGCCGCAATGAAGGGCGCCACCTTCGGCAGAACCGCCTCGCGCGCGGACGTCCGACTCGAAACCAGGCGCCGGTTCTACGCGGTCGTGAAAGCCATGCACCTCGCCCGCGTGTCGAGCCAGGCGCTGCGCCTGTCGCGCGACGACGAGCGGCGCGTTCGAGCGCTGTTCGAGGTGGGCTCGGTCTCGAAGAGCGACCTGTTGAAGGCGCAGGTGCGCACGGCGCAGAGCCAGCTCGACTCGCTGCTCTCCGACCACGCAGTGGTGAACCAGCGCGTGTCGCTCGCGCAGCAACTCGGCACGAGCGAGCAGGCCGTGCCTCCTGTGGACTCCTCGCTGACCGCGGCACACGAGACGATCGATGGCAGCGCGGTGCTGTCTGACGCGCGTTCCAAGCGCCCCGACCTGATCGCCGCCGATGCGGACCTGCGCGCCGCCGAGCTGGGGCTGCGCTCGGCGCACTGGGCGCGCCTGCCCTCGCTGTCGCTATCGGGGTCTTACACGCCGAAGACCACCAGCACGCAGAAGCAGTTCGACGACGCGGCGCACTCGACACAGACCTCGGGCGCGTTCGAGTCCAAGAAGGCCTGGGGCGGCCAGCTCGCGGTCAACCTGAACCTGTTCGACGGCTTCGCCACCGACGCCGCCGTCGCGTCCGCCCGAAGCCGGCTGCTGAACGCGCGTGAAACTCGCGACGCGCTCCTCCGTAATCTCGAAGGCGAAGTGCGGCTGACGCTGCTCGGGTACCAGGAGTCCGTGGAACGCGAGGCGCTGGGGCGGCGCACAGTGGAATCGGCCGGCGAGAACCTCAATCTCGTGCAGCAGAAGTACAACGTCGGCTCCGCCACCATCCTTGAACTGATCGATGCGCAGGTGCAGCTGCAGCGGGCCCAGAGCGACCTCGTGAGCGCGCTGGCCGACATTCGGGTCGCCGAGGCCGCGCTCGATCGCGTGCGCGGCAAGAGCGAGTGAGAGGAGAGGCCGCTTCCATGAAGAAGAAGTGGTTCTGGATCGTGCTCGGCGCGGTCGTCGTGGTGGTGATCGCAGGTTTCGGGATGGCGCGCGGCTCCAAGGGCAAGGTGGAGCCCGTGCAGCTCGCGAAAGTGCGTCGCGAGGACGTCACGTCGCGCGTGCGAGCCCCCGGGAAGATCGAGCCGCGCACGCAGGTCAAGGTGAGTGCCGACATCCCGGGCAAGGTTGTGATACTGAACGTGAAGGAGGGGGATCCTGTCCGGCGCGGCGCGTTGCTGCTCCAGCTCGACGACACGCAGTACCGCACGGCACACTCCCAATCGACCGCCGCTCTGGCGTCGGCGCGGGCGCGCCTACGGGAGGCCGAATCGGCGGCGCGCGTGTCAGAGTCGAGCCATAAGCGCCAGAAGGCGCTGTTCGAGCAGAAGCTGCTGTCAGACGCCGAGTGGGACGCCGCGAACAACTCGTTCGAAGCCGCGCGCGTGGCGCTCGCCACGGCGCAGGAAGAGGTCACGCGATCGACGGCCGCCCAGCTGGCGGCGGCGGACAACCTGTCGAAGTGCCGCTTCGTGGCCCCATTCGACGGCGTCGTGAGCGCGCTCAACGTGGAAAAGGGCGAGATCGTCATCACGGGCACCATGAACAACCCCGGAACGCAGATCCTCGTCGTGTCGGACCTGTCCCGCATGCTGGTGCGGGCGGAGGTGGACGAGACGGATGTCGTGGACATGAGGATCGGCCAGAAGGCGAAGATCTCCGTGGACGCCTTCCCCGACACGACGTTCGCGGGCACCGTCACGGAGATCGGCAACACGGCGAAGCGCTCGTCCATCTCCTCGGTCGAGGGCCAGACGAACTTCGAGGTGAAGGTCGTATTCGACAGCAACGTGCCTCAGGTTCGCCCCGGGATGACCGCGGACGTGGATATCGAGACCGGAACGCACGCGAAGACTCTTGCGGTGCCGATCCAGTCGGTCGTCATTCGGACGCAGAGCCAGCTCGATCGCGCCGCGAAGGGCAAGCTGGCAGCTGCGAAGAAGCCACACGGGAAGACGATCAGCGCGGACGAGGACACGGTGGGCAAGAAGGACCCGGAGATCACGGGCGTGCTCGCGGTCAAGGACGACGTCACGCGCTTCGTGCCGGTGCGCACCGGGCTCTCGAGCGAGACCATGCTCGAGGTGTTCGGAACCCTCACGGAAGGCGAGCAGGTGGTGTCGGGCCCCTATCGCGCGCTGCGGGAACTCAAGCCGGGGGCGAAGGTGAAGCGTGAACAGGCGGGCGCCCGAGCGGCCCGATGAGCGAACGATGCTGATCCAGATTCGCGATCTCCACCGCGTCTACCAGGTCGGCGATAGCGAGGTCCGCGCGCTCGACGGCGTGGACCTCGACATCGACGTCAACGAGTACGTCGCCATCATGGGACCGTCGGGCTCGGGCAAGTCCACGCTCATGAACATCGTCGGCTGTCTGGACACTCCCTCGAAGGGATCCTACCGGCTCAAGGACAAGGAGATCGCCGAGCGCACGGACGACGAACTCGCGCAGATCCGCAACCAGGAGATCGGGTTCGTGTTCCAGACGTTCAACCTGCTCGCGCGGGCGGACGCGTTGCACAACGTCGAGCTGCCGCTGGTCTATGCCGGCCTCCGCCACGAGGAGCGGCGGCGTCGCGCAAAGGAATCCCTCGAGCTGGTCGGGCTCGGCGACCGCATGACGCACAAGCCGAACGAGCTCTCGGGCGGCCAGCGCCAGCGCGTCGCGATCGCGCGCGCGCTCGTGAACAACCCGAGCATCATCCTCGCGGACGAGCCCACGGGTAATCTCGACACGCGCACGGGAGAGGAGATCATGGCCGCGTTCGAGGCCATCTGGCATCAGGGGAACACGGTCATCCTCGTGACCCACGAGGCCGACGTCGCCGAGCACGCGCGGCGCGTCGTGCGCATGCGCGACGGCCGCATCGAAAGTGACCATCGCAACCCGAATCCGCGTCAGGTGCGCCGGGTCGGCGATAACGGGTCGGACTCCGCATGAACCTGCGCGAGAGCGTGGGCATCGCGCTGGGTGGCGTGCGCGCGAACAAGCTGAGGTCGTTCCTCACGCTGCTCGGAATCATCATCGGCGTGGCGTCGGTGATCGCGGTGGTTTCGTTCGTGGAAGGGCTGAACCGATTCGTCACCCAGAAGCTCCTGAACGCGGGCGCGAACGTGTTCGTGATCGACAAGTACGGTTTCATCACGAGCCAGGAGGCGTTCGAGGAGGCCAGCAAGAACCCGGACGTCACGCTTGCCGACGCGGACGCGCTGCGCGCAGGGATGCGGCACGCGAGCATGGTCGTCGCGCAGGCGGGCTCGGCCGCGCCCGTGCGCTTCCGCTCGAAGGTCGTGAACCACGTGTCGGTGAACGGACGCAGCACGGGCTACGATCTCGTGGACGATTTGACGATCGAGAAGGGCCGGCACTTGTCCGAACTCGACGACGCCGAGCGTCGGCCGGTCGTCGTGCTGGGGCCCGAGGTGGCCGACGAACTGTTCGGATCGCTCGATCCGCTCGGACGCACGGTGCGCGTGGATCGATTCGAGTTCGAGGTGATCGGCGTTACGAAGGCGAAGGGCAAGATCTTCGGCCAGAGCCAGGACCGGTTCGTCACGGTCCCCATCCAGACGTTTCAGAAGTACTGGCAAGAGCGCGGCTCGTTCCAGCTCGCGGTAAAGAGCGTGGATCAGGCCTCGCTGGACCTCGCTCAACAGGAGGCGCGGAACATCCTGCGCGCCCGCCGCCATCAGCGCCCTGGCCAGCCGGACCGGTTCGGGCTGACGACGTCCGAAACCTGGCTGCAGCTCTATCGCACGCTCACGGGAGGCATCTTCGTGGTGTCCATCGGCGTGGCGGCGATCTCGCTGTTCGTGGGCGGCATCGTCATCATGAATATCATGCTGGTCTCGGTCACCGAGCGCACGAAGGAGATCGGCATCCGCAAGGCGCTCGGTGCGCGCCGGCGTGACATCCTCACCCAGTTCCTCGTGGAATCCACGACGCTGTCGCTCGCGGGCGGCGTGCTCGGCATCCTGTTCGGTTCCTCGCTTGCGCTACTGGTGGGAGCGGTGAGTCCTCTGCCCGCCGCTCTGAGTCTTGGCGCTGTGCTGCTTGGCGTGATCATGAGCACGGCTGTCGGCGTGTTCTTCGGCTCCTACCCGGCGGCTCGGGCCGCCCGTCTCGATCCCATCGAGGCGCTCCGCTACGAGTGACGCCATGGAGCTCGGATTCCTGATCACGGAGACATTCACGATCGCGCGGCGCGCGCTCGCGGCGAACCGCATGCGCTCGATGCTCGCACTGCTTGGCATCGTCATTGGCGTCGCCACGGTCATTGCGATGGTGGCGCTCATCAACGGCTTCCAGCGCTCGTTCCAGCAGAACATCCAGTCATTCGGCAATAACACGCTCTACGTGCGCCGAATCCGCCCCGGCATCCGTTTCAGCGACGGAGTGCCGGACTCCTTGAAGCAGCGAAAAGCGTTCACGATTGAGGACGCCGCGGCGATCATCAACCAGTCGCCTGCGGTGGCCGCCGTGTCCGTGTTCAAGTTCTCGTGGTACGACATCAAGCTCAGCCGCGAGAACAAGACCACGAAGACCACGTTCATCTATGGCACGAACGACCAGCTCCTTCGCACTCACGGCTATGATCTCGCGCGCGGTCGCTTCTTCACCGACCAGGAGGTGCGGGGCAATGCGAACGTGGTCGTGCTTGGCAAGGACACTCGCGAGACGCTGTTCGGGGACGCCTCGGGCCTCGGAAAGACCGTGCACCTGAATGGCATCCCGTTCACGGTCATCGGCGAGTTCGAGCCCAAGGGCCGGTTCTTTGGCAACAACTTCGACGAGGTAGGCTGCATTCCCTATCCGCTCATCGACAAGTACTTCGGCACACCGAACGACGCGCCGCCGTGGTTCCCGAAGAAAGGCGAGCTGTTCTTGGACGCGGTGGCGGTATCGCCGGAGCTCTCGGAGGAGGCCATCCGGCAGATCTCCGAAGTCCTGCGCGTACGTCGGCACCTCCCGAGCAACAAGCTCAACGACTTCGTGGTGTTCAGCGACGACGCGTTCATCTCGCTCTACAACACGATCACGGGTGGCATCTTCGCGCTCATGTTTCTGATCTCGTCGATCTCCCTTGTCGTCGGCGGCATCGGCGTCATGAACATCATGCTCGTGGCGGTTACCGAGCGAACCCGCGAGATCGGTGTTCGGAAGGCGCTCGGCGCACCGCGCAAGGCGATCCTGTTCCAGTTCCTGCTCGAGGCGCTGCTGCTCACGGCGGTGGGCGGGGCGCTCGGCATCCTGCTTGGCGCGGGCGTTTCGTGGCTCGTGCGCGCGGTGTCGCCGCTGCCCACGTTCGTCTCGGCTTGGTCCGTGACCGTCGGATTGCTCGTCTCGGGCATGATCGGCGTGTTCTTCGGGCTCTACCCCGCGATGCGCGCGTCCCGTCTGGATCCCGTGGAGTCGCTCCGCTACGAGTGAGCGGCCGCGAGGCGCCGGCTCGACAGCCCAGCGTCGATGCGGGAGCCTGCCGCCATGCAGCTCTCTGCGCTCTTCCGAGAGACGTTCCGCATCGCGCGGCACGCGCTTGCCGCGAACCGCCTGCGCACGGTGCTCGCGCTGCTCGGGATTGTGATCGGCGTCGCGACAGTCATCGCGATGGTGTCGCTCATCAACGGTTTCCGGCGCTCATTCGAGCGCGGCATCCAGACGTTCAGCAGCAACACCATCTACATCCGCCCGTTTCGGCCGAGCCCAGCATTCTTCGCGGGCTTCCCGGACAGCCTGCGCAAACGGCAGCCGTTCTCGATGGACGACGCGGCGGCCATCCTCT
The DNA here is from genome assembly GCA_023249845.1 of Candidatus Eiseniibacteriota bacterium. Lineage (GTDB taxonomy): Bacteria > Eisenbacteria > RBG-16-71-46 > RBG-16-71-46 > RBG-16-71-46 > JAIOPA01. The sequence continues at coordinate 15,790 of JAHFBW010000014.1, read as the reverse complement.
CGCAATCGCCGGCCGTCGCCGAGGTATCGCCGGTCAAGCTGTTCGAGGGCGACCTGCGCCTCGTCTTCGGCAGGCGGAGTACCCGCGGCACCAGCACATTCGGAACCGACGATGGCTTCCTGCGCACGCGCGGCTTCGACTTGGAGCGCGGTCGCTTCTTCACCACGGAGGAAGTGCAGCGCCGCTCGAGCGTCGTCGTGCTGGGGCGCGACACGCACGAGACGCTGTTCAACGGCGCCAGCGGGATCGGGCGCTCCGTGCACGTGGGTGGCGTACCGTTCACGGTGATCGGCGTGTTCGTGACGAAGGGCCGCTTCCTGGGCAGCAACCTGGACGACATCGCCTGCCTGCCCTGGACCGCCGGCGACAAGTACTGGGCGCCGAGTCCGGGCGCGCCGCCGTGGTTCGCGAAGAAGGGCAAAGTATGGTTGGACGCGGCGGCGGTGAGCTCCGACCAGACCGAGGCCGCGATCCACCAGATTCGGACCGTGCTTCGTGTGCGGCGTCACCTGGCGAGCGACCGACCTGACGATTTCGAGGTGTTCAGCGACGATGCGCTGCTCGCGATCTACCAGGCGATCACGGGAGGTATCTCGGCGCTCATGCTGATCATCTCGTCCATCTCGCTCATCGTGGGCGGCATCGGCGTCATGAACATCATGCTCGTGGCGGTCACCGAGCGCACGCGCGAGATCGGCATCCGGAAGGCGCTGGGCGCGCCGCAGCGCGCGATACTACTGCAGTTCCTGCTCGAGGCGATCTTGCTTACGGTCGCGGGCGGCGCGGCCGGCATTGCGCTCGGCGCGGCAGTCGCCGTGGGCGTGCGCGCACTCTCCGGGCTGCCGACGTTCGTGTCGGCGGATTCGGTGCTCGTGGCGGTTTTCGTGTCCACGACCGTGGGCGTGTTCTGCGGGCTCTATCCCGCCATGCGCGCCGCGCGCCTCGATCCGGTCGAGGCGCTGCGCTACGAGTAAGAGGGCACACGGCCGGGACGCGTGCTATCGTCGCACCGCCCATGACCACCCGCTCGACGCCCGCGGCCTCTGACGTTCGTGCTCACGCCCTCTCCGACATCGTGGTGCGCGGCGCGCGCGAGCACAACCTGCAGGACTTGACGCTCCGGCTGCCCCGGCAGAGCCTCATCGTCCTGACGGGCGTGTCCGGTTCGGGCAAGTCCTCGCTGGCGTTCGACACGCTCTACGCCGAGGGCCAGCGCCGCTATGTCGAATCGCTCTCCGCCTATGCCCGCCAGTTTCTCGGGCAGATGGAGAAGCCCGACGTCGACGCGATCGAGGGCCTGTCGCCTGCCATCGCCATCGAGCAGCGCGGCGCGGGGTCGAATCCGCGCTCGACCGTCGCGACCATCACCGAGATCTACGACTACCTGCGGCTGCTGTTCTCGCGGCTGGGGGCGAGGCATTGCCCCAACTGTGGCACGCCGATGGCGCGCCGCAGTGTCCAGGAGATGACGGACCAGTTGCTCGAGCAGCTGGCGCCCGCGCGGGTGGCGGTGCTTGCGCCCGTCGTGCGCGGCCGGAAGGGCGAATATCGGAAGGAACTCGACGGCTGGCACCGGCAGGGCTATCTGCGTGCGCGCATCGACGGCACGTGGGTCGAGCTCGAGGAGCCCCCGAAACTCGCGCGGCACCAGCGTCACGACATCGAGGTGGTCGTGGACCGGCTGAAGGTCGAACCCGACAACCGCGCCCGGCTCACCGAGGCGCTGGAAGCGGGCGTGCGCCTGTCCGGCGGCTTGCTCACCGTGGCACGTGAGGGCGCCCCGGACGTCGTGATGAGCATGGGCGCCACGTGCCCGAAGTGCGGCACCGCGGTGGACGAACTCGAACCCCGTCACTTCTCGTTCAACTCGCCATACGGCGCGTGCTCAACATGTGACGGCCTGGGCTCGCTGTTGCGCGTGGACCCGGACCGCGTCGTGCCCGACCCTTCGAAGACGCTCGCCCAGGGCGCCATCTCCAGCATGGGAGACGCCGGAGGCACGTGGACGGCGGGTCTGCTCCGGGGGCTCTCGCGGACATTCAAGGTGCCGCTCGACGTGCCCTGGAAGAAGCTGCCCGCGAAGACGCGTCAACTGGTGCTCCATGGAGGCGGCGAGGAGAAAGTGAAGTACGAGTTCCGGATGAAGAAGGGTTCGGTCTGGGAGCACCAGGGCAAGTGGCGGGGGGTGATCCCCGATCTCGAGCGACGCTACCGAAGCACCACGAGCGAAGCGATCCGTCGCTCGATCGGCGCGCTCATGAATCCCACACCATGCCCGGAGTGCCACGGCATGCGGCTCAAGCCCGCGACGCTCGCGGTGAAAGTGGAGGGTCGGAGCATCGGCGAATGGTGCGCGCAGTCCGTCTCGAGCGCCCGTTCGGCGGCAGAGGCTCTCCGTTACACCGGAGGGCAGCAGACGATCGCCGCGCCAATCTTGAAGGAAGTGCGTGCGCGCCTCGGGTTCCTGGAGGACGTGGGGCTCGGCTACCTGACGCTCGATCGCACGGCGGGAACGCTTGCGGGCGGTGAAGCGCAGCGCATCCGGCTCGCCACGCAGATCGGCTCGCAGTTGACAGGCGTGCTCTACATCCTGGACGAGCCCAGCATCGGCCTCCACCACCGCGACAATCAGCGTCTGCTCACCACGCTCCAGCGCCTGCGCGATCTCGGCAACACGGTCGTCGTGGTCGAGCACGACGAAGCCACCATGCGCGCCGCGGACTGGCTCGTGGACTTGGGGCCGGGCGCCGGGCGGCACGGTGGCCGCATCGTGGCTGCTGGATCTCCTGCCGTGGTCACGCGGGACCCCGCTTCGCTCACCGGCCGCTACCTCGCCGGGGCGCTGCGCATCGCCACCCCCGCCGCGCGCCGTCCCGGCAACGGCAAGGCGATCGAGGTGCTGGGGGCGCGCGAGCACAACCTGAAGGACGTCGACGTCCGGTTCCCGCTCGGCACGTTCATCTGCGTGACGGGAGTCTCGGGTTCGGGCAAGAGCACCCTCGTCAACGACATCCTGCTCGCCTCGCTCGAGCGGGCGCTGCTGCCGACCTCCACGGCCTCGCCCGGAGCGCACCGCGCGCTCAAGGGCATGGAGCACGTGGACAAGGTGGTCGCGATCGACCAGAGCCCGATCGGGCGCACGCCGCGGTCGAATCCGGCCACCTACACGGGCGCGTTCACGTTCATCCGTGACCTGTTCGCGAACCTGCCCGAGGCGAAAGTGCGCGGCTACGGGCCGGGGCGATTCTCATTCAACGTGAAGGGCGGGCGCTGTGAGACCTG